>JAOTRX010000012.1 GCA_030247675.1 Desulforhopalus sp.
GGTACTTCAAACAGGACGGCAAACTGGTGGCCCGTGCCGGCAACGGCGGCGATGATGCCGGGACGGTGGTCTTCACCTTTGGGGTGAACAGTGCCAGCGGTATTGCGACCTTCAACCTCGACGATCAATTGGATCATGATGGTTTGGGCGACGAGGAGACGCTGTCGATCGGCGATCTGGGCAGCTATGTCGAGGCAACGATCACCGACACCGACGGCGATACCGACAGCGTGACCTTTGATGGCAAGATCGGCATCACGGTCGAGAACGACGTACCGATCATCAGTCTTGGCGAAGGCCGGGCGACTGGTGCGGTGCAGGAAGACGCCCTTGGTAACGAGCTGGTTGATGGTGCTACTGACGATACCGACAGTTCGCTTGGCAACTTCGAGAATGCCGGGGATACCGATACGGCGACCATGAACCTTGCCAACCTGCTGGACAGCCCGTTGGACGGTGCGGACGAGCCTGCCGATGTGACCTATGATATTACCGGAATCGGCGTTGATGGCGTCAAGTCCGATTACACCTCGAACGGTGCTGAGGTCTGGTACTTCAAACAGGACGGCAAACTGGTGGCCCGTGCCGGCAACGGCGGCGATGATGCCGGGACGGTGGTCTTCACCTTTGGGGTGAACAGTGCCAGCGGTATTGCGACCTTCAACCTCGACGATCAGCTGGATCATGATGGTTTGGGCGACGAGGAGACGCTGTCGATCGGCGATCTGGGCAGCTATGTTGAGGCAACGATCACCGACACCGACGGCGATACCGACAGCGTGACCTTTGATGGCAAGATCGGCATCACGGTCGAGAACGACGTACCGATCATCAGTCTTGGCGAAGGCCGGGCGACCGGTGCGGTACAGGAAGACGCGCTTGGCAACGAGCTGGTTGATGGTGCTACTGACGATACCGACAGTTCGCTTGGCAACTTCGAGAATGCCGGGGATACTGATACGGCGACCATGAACCTTGCCAACCTGCTGGACAGCCCGCTGGACGGTGCGGACGAGCCTGCCGATGTGACCTATGATATTACCGGAATCGGCGTTGATGGCGTCAAGTCCGATTACACCTCGAACGGTGCTGAGGTCTGGTACTTCAAACAGGACGGCAAACTGGTGGCCCGTGCCGGCAACGGCGGCGATGATGCCGGGACGGTGGTCTTCACCTTTGGGGTGAACAGTGCCAGCGGTATTGCGACCTTCAACCTCGACGATCAATTGGATCATGATGGTTTGGGCGACGAGGAGACGCTGTCGATCGGCGATCTGGGCAGCTATGTCGAGGCAACGATCACCGACACCGACGGCGATACCGACAGCGTGACCTTTGATGGCAAGATCGGCATCACGGTCGAGAACGACGTACCGATCATCAGTCTTGGCGAAGGCCGGGCGACTGGTGCGGTGCAGGAAGACGCCCTTGGTAACGAGCTGGTTGATGGTGCTACTGACGATACCGACAGTTCGCTTGGCAACTTCGAGAATGCCGGGGATACCGATACGGCGACCATGAACCTTGCCAACCTGCTGGACAGCCCGTTGGACGGTGCGGACGAGCCTGCCGATGTGACCTATGATATTACCGGAATCGGCGTTGATGGCGTCAAGTCCGATTACACCTCGAACGGTGCTGAGGTCTGGTACTTCAAACAGGACGGCAAACTGGTGGCCCGTGCCGGCAACGGCGGCGATGATGCCGGGACGGTGGTCTTCACCTTTGGGGTGAACAGTGCCAGCGGTATTGCGACCTTCAACCTCGACGATCAGCTGGATCATGATGGTTTGGGCGACGAGGAGACGCTGTCGATCGGCGATCTGGGCAGCTATGTTGAGGCAACGATCACCGACACCGACGGCGATACCGACAGCGTGACCTTTGATGGCAAGATCGGCATCACGGTCGAGAACGACGTACCGATCATCAGTCTTGGCGAAGGCCGGGCGACTGGTGCGGTGCAGGAAGACGCCCTTGGTAACGAGCTGGTTGATGGTGCTACTGACGATACCGACAGTTCGCTTGGCAACTTCGAGAATGCCGGGGATACCGATACGGCGACCATGAACCTTGCCAACCTGCTGGACAGCCCGTTGGACGGTGCGGACGAGCCTGCCGATGTGACCTATGATATTACCGGAATCGGCGTTGATGGCGTCAAGTCCGATTACACCTCGAACGGTGCTGAGGTCTGGTACTTCAAACAGGACGGCAAACTGGTGGCCCGTGCCGGCAACGGCGGCGATGATGCCGGGACGGTGGTCTTCACCTTTGGGGTGAACAGTGCCAGCGGTATTGCGACCTTCAACCTCGACGATCAATTGGATCATGATGGTTTGGGCGACGAAGAGACGCTGTCGATCGGCGATCTGGGCAGCTATGTTGAGGCAACGATCACCGACACCGATGGCGATACCGACAGCGTGTCCTTTGATGGCAAGATTGGCATCACGGTCGAGAACGACGTACCTGTAGCGGTTCTCCAACCTGCAGCGATCATCGGCTCGGTCCTTGAGGATGGCCTCAGCGATGCCAGTGGCGATGCCGGCGATATGTCCGAGGGCATCCGTGAAAGCGGTGAGTCGTTGACCTCCGATGAGGATTCCGGTTCGTCGGATCCGCTGGATGCCTCCAACCTGTCAAATCTCTTCGTCAGTGGAGCGGATGAGCCAATTACCTCTTATGGTATCACCACCGATCCAAGCGCCCTGGCGACGCTTGACGCCCTGTATTCACACGGCGAAAAGATCAGCTATTCGGTTTCTCAGGGCGTCTCTGCCGATACCTTGACGGGGACCAGCACGAGCGGCACGGTATTTACCCTGACCGTAAACCACGACGGATCCTGGGCCTTCGATCTCGATGACCAGCTGGATCACGTCGATAACGACCTCAACGATGAGAACAAGGAACTTCGCACAGGTGACGACGGCCTTGGCAATCCAACGAGCAGTGCCAGTGCCATCGACTTCTCTGCGGTTATCACGGCAACCGACGCCGACGGCGATACGACAGTCGGTGCGGCACCCGGGTCCTTCAAGGTTGAGGTCGAGGATGATATTCCCGAGGCGGCGAGTACTACCCAGATCCCCGGCAATATGAACCTGGTACTGATCCTCGACAACTCGGGCAGCATGTATAGTGAGAGTGTTTCCTTTGGTGGCGGCACTGTAACCCGTGCCGCCGCCCTGGAGGCCTCGGTGGTTGCCCTCCTTACCAGTCTGGCAGGCAGCGCCGACGGTTCGACATACCGGGTGCATCTTGTTGAATACAACACCGATTCGGCCTCGCTTGGCACCTATACCATCACCGGCGGCAACCTCGCCTCGGCGAATGCGGCGATTGCTGCAATCCAAGGCATGGCTCAGCCAGGCGGCGACGATGTGTACACCAACTACGAGGCGGGCTATCAGCAGGCATTGCAGTGGATTAACAGTGGTGGCGCGCTGACCGAGGCCGATGTTACCGGTTCCCTGGTCAATGAGGTGGTGTTTATCTCCGATGGTGATCCAAACCGCTGGAACGATCCGGATATGGGACAGCCGGGCGGACCGGATGCTGATGGCTCGGGCGGTGGTTCCAGCGATTTCGCCCTCGAACAGGTCACCGGTTCCGACGGCTCCAATGAGATCACGGCGATAGGCGCCTGGGCGGACAATGTCAGGGCCATCGGTATCAATGTAAGTGGTGATCAGGATGATCGTCTCGATACTCTCGACCTGACTTCGGATGCCTTCAATATCACCTCCGGGGATCAACTCTTGGCGATTCTCCCCGAGCTGATTAAAGTGCCTCTGCCGATCATCTCGGCAACGGTTGAGGAGGATGATCTCACAGTCGACGGCGATGCCCTGACTGATCCCGACAACAGCACCGGTATCAACGAGGATGGATCGACTAACGCCGATGAAACTGCTGGTTCTACAGTCTCGACCGATGCCACCAACCTCGCCAACCTCTTTGTCTCCGGGGCGGACGAGGAACTCAGCTACGGTATGTCGACGAACGTCTCCGGACTGCCTAACCTGTACTCCAATGGCGTGGCCCTGGCCTACAACGTTGTCGGCAATACCTTGACTGGCTCGGCTGGTGGTAACACCATCTTCACTTTCACAGTCAATGCCGACGGCTCATGGAGCTTTGATCTTGACGGCCAGCTCGATCATGTTGCCGGCGATGGGGAGAATTTTGACCTGCTCTCCGGTAATGGCACGGACAAGGTCGAAGGGATCGATCTCAGCACGGTCATTGTTGCCGTCGATGCCGACGGTGACGAGGTGCAGGCCAATGCCGGCTCCTTCGTAATGAGTGTCCAAGATGACGTGCCGGATATCGGTACGCCACAAGATAGTCTGCTGGCCATTCAACAGGGTAACAGCCTGACGGCAAGTCTCGATATCGAAGGTTCGGGTGCCGATGATCCGCACAGCATCTCCCTTGGTCTGACCGAAGGGGCTTTGGTGCAAACCATCGGTGGCGCGACTATGACCAGCGGCGGCAAGACCTTGTTCTGGCATGCAAATGATGCCGAAGGCACCAGCTGGTCGGCGGTCACCCACACCAGTGGCGGGGCGCCTCTCGCTACCTCGTTTACCGTCAGTGTCGATGAAGCCTCCGGGACTTATACGGTGGAGCAGAGCGGTATTCTTGATGGTGCCAGTTCCACCAAGATCATCACCTTCGACGCCAATGGGGCGATGGGAGGCGGCAATACCTATGAGGCTGTATTCGGCGCGGGTGGCACAGAAGTCGAGAATGGCGATATAACTACCTACAGCAATTCGGTATTTATCTGGGCGAAGGCCTCCACCGACCTGGTAAGCCCCTTTGGTTGGAATGGGGTGACGGATACCTGGGTTGACGACACTACCACCGTCAACTACTCGTCCTCCGGTATCGGAGTCGGTGACGGGGCGATGATCGACGGTACGACGTTTGCCGGATCACGCAATTCGGAAATCCTGTCGCTGAAATTCTTCTCCGAGCTTGAGGTCGATTACGGCGGCTCGAACCAAGAGGATGTCAGAGTCAACGAGGGGAACTCGCAGGTCCTCAACCTGACCGGTGTCAAGCTGGTACTTGACCATCTTGGTCACGATGAAACGGCATACTACACCCTGTGGAATGACGGTGTCCAGGTCAGTCAGACCTATTCTATCACCGGTCTGGATAATGGAACTGGCTCATCGGCGGACAATAAGGACGATCTGTTGACGATCACCAATAGCCAGCTCAACGCAGGGGAGACCGTTTTCGATGAGGTCCGTCTCGAATCTGGCACCGGCGGATCCAATGCCTATCGGGTGCAGTCGGCCGAAGTGACCATCTTCCAGCCCGGGGTTGATGAAACCATCAATATTCCAGTCCTGGTCGAGGACGCCGATGGTGATGTGGTCACCGACAGCTTCAGTGTCACCTTCGACGGACAGGGCAACCTCGATGCAACTGTTGCCGATGCGGCCGACGGCGATGATTCGGTGAACGGCATGGTGATTGTCGGCAGCAGCGGCGACAATACCATCATCGGCACCGACTATGACGACACCATCGATGGCAAGGGCGGCAACGACAATATCACTGGTGGAGCCGGAGATGACAATATCGAAGGCGGAGCAGGCAGCGACATCCTCGTTGGCAATATCGGCGATGACAATCTCTACGGTGATGCCGGTAACGACATACTCTCCGGCGGCGACGGCAACGATCAGCTCATCGGCGGTACGGGTACCGACAATCTGAGTGGTGGTGCGAACGACGACACGCTGGTAGGCGACAATGTCAACTTCAGCACACCGGGCGACCCGGTTGTCGTCGAGGACGCTGCCCCCGATGTCATCAGCGGCGGCAGTGGGTCGGATGTGGCGGGCAATCAGTCCGGTACTCCGGCTAATACTGACACCATAACGACAACGGAGTCAATAGTACTGGATATCGACACCCTGGTTCCACCACCGGAGGATACCGTCTGATAGTGTGTTGCTCAGGTAATGGCCTGTATTGAAGGCTGAGGATCTTTGCGGAGGTTTTCTGCAGAGATCCTCAGCTGAACCTTAAAAAAGAAAGCCGGTCAGGAAAACCTGACCGGCTGTTTTTTTGTTTATGGATACGTTCCTTGATTACTATCCTTTACGCATCAGCAGTGCCAGGCTGAGCCGGCCTTTTGTCTGGGTTTTGGTATAGATGGAGCTGAGATGCGCCTTAACGGTCCGCTCGCTGATGTCCATTCGCTGGGCGATCTCGCTGTTCTGCAGGCCTTCGGTCACCAGACCGGCAATCTCATATTCGCGGTTTGACAGGTTGGCAAGAGCGGCAGGGGCCTGCTGGACATCCGGCTCCTTGACATCATGTCCACCTGCACCTGCTGCAAGCCCTTTGATCAAATATTGCATGAGCGAATTCCCAACCCAGACCAAGCCCGACTCAACCGCCTCGATTGCGCTATTGAGACGCGCCGGTGCAATGTAGGTATTGGCATAGCCGACGCAGCCAAGCTGTAAGCATGACAGCCCCTCGCCGTCGTCCGGCCGGTCGGAAAGGGCAAAGATCTTGCAGCCACCTTTTTGGGCACAAAGCTCTTGCAGTCCGCCGGTAGAAATTGCCCCCAGATGCACCAGGAGGGTTTCTATTGGTAAACGTTTCATAAGAACAAAAAGCTCTTTTGCGGTCGATGCCTGGTAAACCTGCCATTGATCCTTCAGGGCCGAAAACCATTTCTCCCGGACACTGCTGTTTTCACTATAGATAAGAATCGCCATATGTTTTACCTCTCACGTAGCGCCATTTCCCTTGCTCGAAGAATCGGTTTAAGCAAATAGGACAGGATAGTTTTTTTACCGGTTATTATGTCTACAGAGGCCTGCATCCCTGGGATAATGGGAAGTCGCCCCTGTTTGCTCTCAAGAAAATTTTTCTTGGTACGAACCCGTACCAGGTAGTAGCTGTTGCCCTTTTCATCGGTCATTGAATCGGCACTGATCATTTCCAGTTCTGCCTCAAGGCCGCCGTAAATGGTGAAATCATAGGCGGTAAACTTGACAATGGCCCTTTGCTTCGGGCTGAGAAAAGCAATATCCGAAGGTTTTATCTGTGTTTCCACTAACAAAGAATCCTCAAGCGGCACGATGGCTACGAGGTTCATGCCGGGCTGGACCACCCCACCAACAGTATTCACCAGAATCTGTTTGATGGTGCCGTGCACAGGAGAACGTACCGACGTCCTGTCGAGGCGGTCCGCCAAGGCGGTGGCTGAAGCAGTAAGGCCTTCAAGTTCCATTTCTACGTCATTTAGTTCCTTTTTGGCGGTGTTGGCAAAATTTAATTTTTCTTCGGTGATGACCTTCTGTGCTTCGCTGATTTTTGATTTCACCCGTGGAATCGAAAGTCGTATTCCGGAAATTTCACCTTGTTTGGTGGATGCCTCCCGTTCCAGCCGGAGTATCTCAACCTGCGAGACGGCGCCCTGGGCAACCAGCGGCTTGGTTAGGTCGATTTCTCTCTTCAGGAGTTGATAGGTTCGCTCCAGCTCCCGTGATTTTTCTTCCAGTTCCGCCAGTTCCTGCTTGCGCTGAATCGACTGTTCCTCAAGAATGGCAATGGTTGTCGCAAGCTTTTTCTGTCTGGCGACAAAGAGCTGCTGCTCGCGGTGGGCTACCTCCGAGCGTTCTTTCGCAACCGCTTCCGGCATTGCCTCGGCGTTTTTCCAGATACTGAATCGCCTTTCGAGGACCTTGACGTTGTTCACCATCTCGTCCGGCATGACCATCTCTTTGCCTTCGGTTTCTGCCCTGAGGCGCGCCGCCCTGGCGAGAAGCGACAGATATTTCGATTTGGATTCCTGGTAGGGTGCGGAAAAACGGGTTTGATCAAGGCGCATCAGCAGCTGGCCCTTCTTGACGATGTCCCCCTCATGGACAAAGGTTTCTTCGAGAATTCCCCCTTCCAGGTTTTGCACCATCTGCAGTTGGCTGGAGGGAATGACCTTGCCGTTACCCCGGGTAATCTCATCTATCTCAGAAATATACATCCAGTAAACCAGCAGGGCCATGAGCACCAGGGTCATCCAAACGATGAGCTGGCCGCCCCGCGGCGACTGCACGAGTATCGTCGTTCGGATATCCTTGACCATGTCCAGCTCGGCTTTTTGCCGAGAGTTGTGGATTTGCGAGGAGGTATCCCGTTGCTCTTTGCTGTTTGGTATTGGTAGATTCTTTCCTTTTGTAAACACACGTACACCTATATGTTTCGTGATTAGTTCACGTTATTTCTTTGCTTACACACTAATTTGTCCGTTTTTCAGGGCCTCAAGGATGTCCTTCTTCGGTCCATCGGCACGGACAACACCCTTGTCGAGTAAAATAATCCGGTTGACCATTGACAGGAGGGAGGCGCGGTGGGTGATGAGCACCAGTGTCTTACCAGCCATGATCTGGGTAAGTCTCGTTCTTAAAAAGGATTCGGTTTTGGCATCCATCGAGCTGCTCGGCTCATCGAGGATGAGAATTTGCGGGTCGAGGAGCAGGGCCCTGGCCATGGCGACGATCTGCCTCTGGCCGCCGGAAAGCAGACGGCCTTGTTCACCGACCGGCATGTCGAAGCCGAGGGGATGGTTTTTAACGATCTCCATCAAGCCGGATAATTCGGCGGCGCGGAGGATATCGCCATCTCGTGCGAAATCGCAGCCGAGGACGATGTTGTCGCGGACGGTACCGCGAAACAGGGTGACATCCTGTGGAACGCAACCGATAAAGCGGCGGAGCTCGGAGGGATCTATCTGATGGATATCGGTGCCATCGATGCCGACCATGCCGCTGTTTGGTTCATACAGTCCAAGGAGGAGCTTGCCAAGGGTGGTCTTGCCGGAACCGATCGACCCGATGATTCCCACCTTCTCGGCCTGGCCGATTTTCAGGGAAATATCCTTCAGGGCGTTGAAATTTTGTCCCGGATAGGAAAAGCACATATCCTTGAATTCAATCTCTCCTTTCAGTCCGGCCCGGTGGAGAAAGGTTTTATTGAGGGGCCGTTCGATGGGCATGGCCATGACCTCGTTCAGGGTGTCCATCGACGTTCTCGCCTGGTGGTATCGTGTCGCCAAACCGACAACCTGAGCCATGGGGGCAATGACCTGCCGGGTCAGCATGACAACGGCGATCAAGCCGCCCTGGGACATTCCGCCGTTGGCAATTATGTAGACTCCGGCAATTACCACAGCTACCACGGTGATACTCTGTACAAAACTGGCGAGATGGCTGGCCGAAGAGGACAGGAAGCGCGACCGGGCGCCCCAGGTGGAGATGTGGCCAACCGCCTCCTCCCAGGTCGTTTGTACCTTGCTCTCTGCTCCGAGCATTTTCAGGGTTTCAAGACCATTCAAGCCCTCTACGAGAACGGCATTTTTTCTCGCCGAGGCGTGGTAGGTTTCTTCAACAGATTTGCGCAGCGGTATCTGGATGAAGAGGGAATAGACAAGGATGATGACTACCGCTGAAATATGGATAACGACCGTTGCTCCCGACAGATACCAGATCGCCACCAGGCCGAGGATCAGGAAGGGTAGATCGACAATACCGGTAATCGACAGCGAGGTGATGAAATCGCGTATATTATCGAATTGCTGGATCTTATTGGCAAAAGACCCGATTGAGTCAGGGCGGGAGGCCATTTTCAGACCGAGGACCTTCTCGAAGATTATCGATGAGACTTCAAGACTGGCTTTTTTCCCCGCCTCATCGATAAAATATCCCCGTAAACCGCGCATGATGGTCGAGAAAAGGTAGATAACCCCGATACCTATGGCAAGTACCCAGAGGGTTTCGAAGGCATTATTGGGAATGACCCGGTCATAGACATTGAGGATGAAGAAAGGGGTGGTCAGTCCGAAGACATTGATCAGAAAAGAGGCCAGCAGCACATCACGATAGATTCGCCAGGAGGAGAAAAGGGTGCTCCAGAACCAGTGGCGGCGAGAGCCCGCCATATCCGAGACGCTTTGTTTTTCGGGCTGAAATTCCGGAGAAACAAAGATGGCATATCTGACATACTGCGACTCCAGTTCTTCCAGCGGCACGGTGCTTTCCCCGCCACCTGTCTCCGGCAGGAGAACGGTGGCGGTTTTGGCTTTGGCATCAATGCGCAGCAACACTGCCGCCTTATTTTCTTTGAGGAGGAGGATGCACGGCAGTTCGAGATTGGTGATTTTTGTAAGCGGCCGCTGAAGGGTTCTGCATGAGAGGCCGGCGCGCTGTGCCGCTCTCGCTGTGAGTTTTACCGTCAGACGATTATCAACAAGCGGCAGACCTGCCCGCAGGGTCGTCCTTGAAACCGACCGGCCATGCAGTTTTGCCATGATTGCCAGGCAATCGGTCAAGGGATCGTCAATGACATCACTGTCGGAGCTGAGGCGCCAGTTTGCCGGGGGAGGTGTCGTTGGGCTTAGTATCGCTTTCATATGTCGTTATTTCAAAAATCCTCTTCGGGCGAGAGGTGCCGGAATCGTCAGGTCGAGAATTTTATAAGTATTTGCGGTATCAATATCGGGTCATCTTGGCAGTTTCCCAAGATGCGATGGAACTGAGGCAACTGCGGCCTTCCTTCCCCCCGTGTCATTTTTTCCTTGTTCAAGTGTTGATTGAATTATATGGCTAATTGACTCGGTTTGTCGATGAAGTAACCTTGAATTCCATCAATATTTAAATCTTTTAGTATTTGATACTGTTTTTCTTCTTCAACGCCTTCGGCAATAACCAGGATGTCCAGGCTATGGGCGACGCTGGTGAGGGAGCCGATAAAGAACTGACTGTTGCTGTCCGCTGTTTTCAGCTCATCGGTGAAGGCGCGGTCGATTTTTACGTATTTGGGTTGCAGAGACTTTAAATAGCCGAAATTGGCGAAACTTTGGCCGAAATGATCAAGTCCGATAAAGTGGCCGAGGGCCTTTACCTCCTTGGTGAAATCCTGGAGCAGGGCTAGTTCCTGGGTGGCATTGAATTCAGCAAATTCAAAGATAATCTGCGGGGCTCCAGGAGGCCGGCTTTTCAAACTGCCGTAGATCCAGGTTATAAAGGATGTATCGCGCAGAGAGGAGGTTGAGATATTTACCGCCACTTCATTGCCGCGAATATCTTTGGCCTGAAGCTGCAGGGCCTTCTCAAGGATTATCCTGTCGATGGCCGCAATGCGCTGCAGGCGTTCCGCCAAGGGAATGAAGACACCGGCACTGAGGATCTGCCCTCCTTCCAGGGTGATGCGGGCAAAAAGTTCAAGGTGCAGTGGTTGATGTCGATCTCTGGCCTGGACTGTCGTCTGGCCAAAGACGGCGATATCTTTATCGGCAAGGATGCGGTCGAGAATTGCCAGCCACGCCTGTTCACCCCGCGGAATACCCGTGGTTTCAGCGGCAAGTGGCTCCACTATCCAGCTGTTGGGGCCCTGGTCTTTGGCGGCACTGACTATCCGATCGGCCGTTGAAAGCAGTTCCCCAAGGCCCGTTGCCTGTTGATAATGCACACCACCAAGATGGCAAAGATTACTCGGATAGCCGACATCCTCGACCGCCAGACCGCCAACCCCTTTAGTTATTTCTCCGGCAATGTGGCCGGCCTCTTCCCCGGTGGTATTCGGCAGAAAGATTGCGAAGCTGCCGCCGGAAATACGGGCGAGAGCGGCATTCGGCAGATGGCCGGTGGCGGTGCGGATGCAGGCGGCAATCCTCTGCAAGAGCAGGTCGCTGTACTGGTAGCCTTTGCTTTGGTTGAGTTCAAGGAGGTTATTCACCTGTAGCAAAAGAAAGGCACCGCGTACCGTCGCCGCGTCGGCCTGTTCCATCCCGGCCGTCACCTGTCCTTCCAGATACCGTCTATTGCCAAGGCCGGTGAGGGTATCGCTGTAGGAGCTCTTCCGCAGATTGTCGGCAATCTGGGCCTGTTCGTCGAACATCTCCTTGATTTTCCTGGTCATGCTGTTCATGGCAACAACCACTCGCCGCAACTCGCGGGTTCTCGGTAATTTGGTTTGAAACCGGTATTGTCTTTTACAGAGGTCTTCGGCCTGGAGCTCGACCTGCCGGAGAGGCCGCAGCAGGAGCCTGAGGCCGAGGGCGCCGGAGGCGAGCACCAGGGCGGCGATGATACCGAAGACCTTGGTCATATCGACGGCGGTTTGCCAAAGGGTTTTATAGGCATAGCCGGGGTGGCTTTCGACATGAAGATGCCCAAACTGCTGCCATCCGGAGGTGATGAGGGTTTCGGCCTCGGGTGTCGCCAGGGGGATGGCCTTGATAAACCAGGCGGGGACCTCACTGATGACAACTTCCTGTTTCCGCTCGACGAGGGTCTTTCCCTCAAGGTCTCTGAGGAAGATCTTCCGGTAATAGCCCCGATCAAAGACGGCATTCAACATGGTGTCGACGGTAGCCATATCATTGTCGCTGATGTGGGGTAGGATCGATAAACCGAGGGATGTCGCTGTGTCCTGAGCGTGCGATTCGAGCTGATCCTGGAGAAAGGTCCGCGTGCTCTGCAGTTTGATAAACAGCGAAGAGGCAAACAATATGCAAAAGAGTGCGGATGTGAATATGAGCATTTGTCGGTAAAGTGTCATACATTCAACCTCACGTTATTGAGTAACGTCTCCAATCCCAGCCGGCATCCGGGCCAACAGGTCGTTCCATAATTTCAGCCTGTCGCTTTTGCCAACCAGATTGCCGCGGCCCCTTTCTTTCGCCAGCCAGAGCCCCGAACCATTAAAGCTGTATACCGGCAGGAGGTCGGTTCTTTTCGTTGCCGGCAGAATGGTGCCGACGATATTATCAAGCACCAGGGGGACGGCATTGGGGGTTTCGTAATAGGTGATGACCATGTGGGCCTGGTTGAGTTTCCAGGCCTTGACATAGGTAATATTCATTTTGCCTTCAGCGACGCCGAGCATCTTCAAGGTGAAGTATTTGGCCACGGCAAAATCTTCACAATCGCCGCCGTCGCTTGCCAGAAATTCAATGGGTGTTGCCCAGTAATCAACTTGTTGCCAGTGGATGACATCACTGACAAAATTGATGGTATTGAAAAATTTGTTTACTTTTTCGAGCTTTTGCAAATCGGTGCCGCCGCTGTTGTCACGGACAAACTGCTGCCAGGCGAGAAGTCGCTGGCGGGCCTCAACCCCATACTTTTTCTCTGCCGCGGCAATGACTGATTGATCAAGGGTAAAAGGTCCCTTGGCAAAAATAATGAGGGCGGTAAGGAAAAAAAATACAAGAAACAGCAAGGTTCGGACGAGCCGGCCAGGTGCCGTCACGTTAATAGCCGACCGAACTCGCAGCGCAAGATGCTGGGGGACTCCCGGGTTGGCATATGAGAAAAAAAGAGTGTTGAAGGTGTCAGGATGTGTTCTTCTGAGATGATTGAGAAATGCCAGCGGCCGGTTATCGCCCATAAAAAAGCCGGAATACAATGAAAGACCTTTTCGCCACATTAATCGGTTCCTCATTGTTTTCCGGAAAATCTACCTAATGACAAGGGCGGTGAAGGGTATCAACGCCCTTGTCAGTTTGCTATCAGCTTGCTGAAAGATAGCTGTCACGATTTTCAAAGGTGCGAATCTCTGAACTGACCTTTACCTTCGAGTCTTTTTGTTCCTTGTCTTGATCTTTTTCTTCATCTTCAACCTGGCTCTCTTTCGGCCATTGGAGATCGAAGGACTTGACCAGCATACCTAGGCCGTTGAGGATGCGATAACTGGCGTACAATCCAGTGTAGCTTGCTTCAACGAGCGATTGCTTGGCATCGATAACCTCGGCTTCGGTATCAAGAACATCAAGGAGTGTGCGCTTGCCAAGGTTGAATTGTTTGGTGTAGGAGGCAGCTGTTTCGGCTGTAGAGGCAACACGCTGTTCGAGGAACTTGATCCGCTCTTGAGCTGCCTGGTAGGCCATCCAGGAAAGTCGCATGGACTCAACCACTTGCCTGTTGGTATTGTTACGAATCTCCCGTGCTTCACTAATGAGATGGGCGGTTTCCGCTCTGCGGGCCTCATCCCTGAATCCATGGAAGAGGTTGTAGCGCAGCCGAACCATCGCTATCAGGGAGGCGTCTTTACCATCGGTATCCAGATCTTCTGTCCAGTTTTGATCAACTTCGATATCAACAATCGGGAAATATGGGGCTTTGGCGACATCGTATTGCTGCTGCCTGGCTACCAGATCTGCAGTTGCTGATTTAAGTGTTGGGTGCTGCTTGACGGCGGCCTCTTCCGCGTCTTTCAGCGAGGCGGGGAGGAATTTGTCCACGGGCCCCGGCTTTTGCAGGTCAGTGGGTAAATGACCAACTATTGAGAGATAGTTACTGTGTGCGTCAATCAGGTTGGTCCTGGTGGCAATGACGTTGGCTTGCGCCAGGGAAACACGGCCGGCAACCTGATCGCTGTCGGCCTTGCTGGCGACTCCGGAGTCGCTGCGCATTTTAATCTGATCAGCAATACGCATATGGGTATCAAGGTTTTCTTCGGAGAGGCGAAGCAGCTCCTGCCGCCTCAAGACATTGAGATAGACCTCCGATGTCCTCAAAGCGGAATTTTCAGAAGTTCCTTGAAGGCGATAAGCTGCTGAACGAACACGAGATTTCTGGCGATCAACCTCGTTTAAAGTGGATAAACCGGCAAATACATTTTGCCGAAGGCTGAGGGTGTATTGTTGTGGATACAAGGTGTCGTCGAGGGGTTCCTGAACATCCTGGTAGCCAATTCCGGCTGAGGCTTCAAGTGTCGGGAAATACCCTGATTTGGCCTGGCGTACCTCTTGATCCCGGCCGAGTCTGTTGTATGCCACGCTTCGTACCTCGGGATTGGACTGAAGCATGCCGTTGATCGCCTCTTGGAGTGTCTCTGCCTGAATACTCGTTCCTGTAAAAAGAAGTGTTCCCCCAATGAGTGTTGTACTGAGTAGTTTGCGTATATGCATATTTTTCTCCTACCAGTTGAGTTGAAATACTTTACACAATTTCGTGAAGATGAATTTATTTCGGTCTTCAATCTTGCCTGGTGGTGTATGGAGTCGACGCCCGGATCATTGCCTTTAGGTGGGATACAATCCAAAGCAGATGTACTGAACCAGGCTATTGGCGGATCTTTCAGTTCATCTGTTTTTACTAATAAACACCATACTTTTGTTGGCAAGAGCTGCATAGCAACCAGTGGAAGTGGTTTCCGACGGTTGCATTAAGGAATTTTGTCACCGAACTTATCGAATGTCAAAAAAATGTTGAAAAAGCCTGGCGTTAATGACGGAGTGTCGCTGGCGAATGATATGAAATTAAAACCTAATCTTAACGGCAAGTTATCTGAGTATTAGCAAATCAACCAGTGGCTGTATTTCTCAAAGATCTGAAAACGGAAAAAATTATGTATTCATTTCAGTCCGATGTCACATGTTCGTTTATAATGACCGGCAGGGTGGAAAGTCGGGAAAAGGATCGGTCGACTAAAAACAGGATAATATCCCTATTTTTCAATTAAAGTCTTGAATGTTTTGACCGATGCGCTATATACGAGCGTTATTTGCAATGGTTCTTCGCGATATCCGAATGTTAGCGGATATCGCAGCACCGGTTTCTTTCGAAAAATATTTACAGGGTTTTGACGGATGAAGGCTTTATGTCGAGTATCTCCGCGGTTTTGTACGATATTTTTATTGTTTTTTCTTTTTTTGGCTGTTCTGCCTGTTTCTTCTGTTTTCGCCAATAATCCGGAAGATCTTTTTGCCCGTGCCGAGGCTGGGGATTTTAATGCCCAATGCTTCATCGGTCATATGTATCTCAGCGGTAAAGGATTGGAACAAGACTTTGAGAAAGCCAGATTTTGGTATGAAAGGGTCAGGGATCAGCAAGGTGCGGATGCCAAGATTGTCGCCCATGCAAACCTGGTGTTAGGGGTGTTGTACAATTCCGGGAAGGGTGGCAAACAGTGCTCTCGAACTGCTCTGCAATGTTTTGAAAATGCCGCGGAACAAGGATATACCGACGCTCATATAAACATCGGTCTTATATATGCGAAGGGTCTTGGTGTCCCAAAGGATTTACGGAAGGCCCTGTATTGGTGGCAGCTGGCTGAAGAAAAAGGTCATCCCTCAGCCGCTAAATACGTATTTGAATTGAAAAAGAAGCTGGCATTGGCCGGTTGATATTTTCGATCTTGCCGTTAGCTAATCTGTTTGGTCCAACCTTTTAATTTCTTTAAGATTGTGCCAATGATCCTTGTTGGTTCATTGGTGATTAATCTGTCCGCCGCAAGTTCAACCGGCCTGTAAACTACCCACCAGCGTGCTACTCCCCCGGTTCAAAACCGATTTTGCTGATTGCGGCACGAAGCTGCTGACGATCTGCGCCGTTATTGATAAAAGTCGCCTGTCCTGCCTCAAGGTTTACCACGACCTGTGAAAGGCCGGGAATCTTTTCCAATGCTTTTTGTACCGCACCAACGCAATGCTGGCAGCTCATGCCTTTAATTTTCAGGGTTTCCATACAGTTTTTCCTTTCACGGCAAAGCCGGATAAGTCCTCCGGTGCGAGTTGTTTTAAAAGTGAATTGTTGATTGCGCCAAGGTAATCAATGTATCCTCAGGAATAAAGAGGACGCTTAGTTTTAAGGTTTCTTTGCTTTAAAATGAGCTCCTATGGTGTACTCCGAGGTCCGAACCGGAGTCTTCCCCAGCTCGGCAATTTCTGCAAAACCTGCCTGCTGCATCAAAGAAACCAGATCCCCGACGGGGATCGCACCGCCTATTCACTGGGACCAAGAGGCAGCCCCGGCTGCCAAATGCGGAGGCAGTTCCTTTTCGAGGATGATATCGGCGAATTGCAGTCGTCCTCCCGGCTTTAGTATCCGGAAAATCTCTACGAAGAGCCTTGGTTTGTTGGGGACGAGATTGATGACCGCATTCGACACCACAACATCGAAGAAGTTGTCCGGAAAGGGCAGCTCTTCCGATTCAAGCTCCATGACATCGCAGCTAACTGCCTGAAGTGTTACGAGGTTGGCCCTTGCCCGTTCGGCCATTTCTCTGGACAATTCAAGTCCTACGACACGACCATTTGCGCCGGCCAAATGAGATGCCAGGAATACATCGAAACCGGCTCCGCAACCAAAATCAAGGACATGGTTTCCTTGGCTAATCGGCTCAATGGCCAGAGGATTGCCAACCCCACAGAAGGCGTTGAGTATCGGCTCGGGAATTGTTTCCAGGAGCTCCTTTGGATAGCCAAGCTGGGCAGCGCCTTCCTTGCCAACCGCATATTTAAAATATCCGGCGGCGGAAGTTGATACAGCAGCGTATTTTCGTTGAATGGCCTCTCGTATCTCCTGGAGTTCAGAGATGGTAAAGGCCCCGGGTTGAAGTTGATCTATTTTCCTAGTCGTGGAGAGGGTTGTCTGCAACTGGCGTCCGCCAGTATCATCTTTTGGTGGTCAGCCACCGGTTTTGAGACTGCATGCATCTGGCTGCAACATGAACTGACTCCTGGAAGTAGTTGAATGGGTGCTTCTAAGTAGTATGGGCATATTATAGTGAGTCTATCGACTCAATGCCAATAGTGTCGGGAAAATATCTGGTTTCGTTTTTTGTAAAGGAATGTTTAGAGCCAGGTATCCATCCCTATCGAGGTGAATACCTGGCTGATTTGCTTTTTAAGGCCGGCGTGCTTACCCTGCGGAGAGAAGACGTGAGTGCTTTTGCCCCAGAGGCAGGAAAAAATGCCCTTTGTTTGCACAATATGAAAGCATTTTGCAAGATAGTTGAACATTAAAGGCAGCATACATTATGGCAGCACAAACCTATGTGGCGAGAATTCAAGGCATGCATTGTGCCGCCTGTTCCACACGTGTCGAGAAGGTCGTTGGCGGTTTGGCAGGGGTAACAGGCTGTTCAGTCAATCTGGCGACCGAAAGGGCCAAAATCGACTACGATCCAACCGCAATAGGTATTGCCGAGATAGATGAGACAATTGGTGATCTCGGCTTCACGGCGATAGCTGCCGCTGTCGAGCCCGACTACCAGCAAGGACAGGAGGAAACCGCGGCAAGGCTTGCTGCGATGCGCCGGAGTTTACTGCCCGCCTTTGTCCTGGCCCTTGGAATTATGGGGCTATCAATGGCCCATATGCTTGGCATTCACCTGCCGCATTTTATCGATTCACAACAGGCCCCTTTTATCCATACCCTTACCCAATTCCTGCTTGTTTTGCCCGTCCTGTATCTTGGCAGGAATTTTTATATGAGTGGTATTCCCGCTTTATTACGGGCGGCACCGAATATGGACTCCCTGATTGCCATCGGTACCGGTGCAGCCTTTATTTATTCGACCTGGAATCTCGTCGAGATCGGTCTTGGCAGTGATTCCGGAGGGCGCGTCCATGACCTTTATTTTGAGTCGGCGGCCATGCTCATCGCCCTGGTGTCGCTCGGCAAATATCTTGAGGCCGGCTCGAAGGCAAAGACCACCGATGCCATCAGAAAACTCCTGCAGCTTGCGCCCGACACTGTCACCCTGATTGATGAGAAAGGGCAACGGCAGGTTGCGGTCGCTGACATTCGTGTGGCCGATCGAATTATCATTCGGCCGGGTGAGCGGATTGCGGTTGACGGCGCCGTGATTTCTGGGGAGTCGGCGGTTGATGAGTCGATGCTTACCGGCGAAAGCATGCCGGTCAGGAAAGGCCCGGGCGATATTGTGTATGGTGGAACGCTTAATAAAAATGGGTCGTTGACCATGACAGCCGGCAAGGTCGGCCGCGACACCATGCTGGCGAAAATTGTCCGGATGGTCCAGGATGCCCAAGGAACCAAGGCGCCGATTGCCAACCTGGCCGATAGGATCAGTCTCTATTTTGTCCCTGTCGTCATCTTTATCGCAATGCTTGCAGGGATAGCCTGGTATTCGGCCGGCGGGGCGGATTTTAGTTTCTCCCTGCGTATTTTCATCGCTGTCCTGGTTATTGCCTGCCCGTGCGCCATGGGGCTGGCCACTCCCACGTCGATCATGGTCGGCACCGGCCGCGGGGCCCAGCTGGGCGTCCTGGTGAAGACCGGTGAAGTTCTTGAGCTTGCCGAGAAGATAGACTGTGTGGTTTTTGACAAGACTGGCACCTTGACCGCCGGCAGGCCGGAGTTGACCGAGTGTATCACTCTTGGCGGATATGAGGAGAAACTCCTTGTCAGTCTCGCCGCCGCCGCGGAGAGCCGATCGGAGCACATTCTCTCCGAGGCAATTCTCCGCGCCGCGGCCACCAAGGACTGTCCTGTGCCGCAGCCGGAATCTTTTACGGCCATTCCCGGCCGGGGTATTGAGGCGGTGGTTGTCGCGGGCGGTACCCGTTATGAGGTGCTGCTCGGCAACCGGGAGCTTTTCCTGGAGAAAGAAATCGAAGGGCTGACAGAGAGCATTGACAGGGAGGTCGATGTGCGGTCGGCGCAGGGTAAGACCGTCCTTTTTCTTGCTGTTGATAACCAGATTGCGGCGCTTCTCACCATTGCCGATCCTCTGAAACCAGAGGCAGCTGATACCATCCAGCGCCTCCAGGGGATGGGCATTGAAGTGGTGATGCTGACCGGCGATAATGAGAAAACTGCCCGGGCGGTAGCTGGACAGGCGGGGATCAGCCGGATTGTGGCTGGAGTTATGCCTGACATGAAAGAGCAGGAAGTCATCAGGTTGCAGCAAGAGGGAAAACTTGTTGCCATGGTTGGCGACGGCATAAATGATGCTCCCGCCCTGGCCCGGGCGGATGTTGGTATGGCCATGGGTACCGGTATAGATGTTGCTGTCGAATCTGCGGACATCGTCCTCATGACCGGCAACCTTCTGGGCGTTTGCCGGGCCATTGGACTCAGCCGGGCGACGCTTGCCAATATTCGCCAGAATCTTTTCTGGGCCTTTGCCTATAATGTCGTGGGAATTCCGGTGGCAGCAGGGGTCTTAACCGTATTTGGCGGGCCATCCCTCAGCCCGATGATCGGCGGAGCGGCGATGGCCCTCAGTTCCGTGTCGGTTGTCTCTAATGCCCTGCGGCTCAGATGGTATAAGCCGGAGGTATGAAAAAACCCTCCGCCTCTGGTGCGGGTATCAGAAGTTCTTTTTGATGCCCCATTTCATCATGTTGAATTCGAGGCATATCTTCAAGACATCGATGATCCATTGTCCCCAGACACGGTCTGACTGTTCGGCTTTGTGAGGCTGGCTTTGCTGTTTGTCTTCATTTTTCATAGAGATGTCCTTTTGGGAGCAGTATTTTTCTTCTTCGCTTCGATGTTTTGGATAATGTACCAAAAAATAGCGGTATCTTCATTTTATCTATCAGAAGCAGCTGGTTTTGAAAAGCGGTAAAAGTATTTGCTTGACACAATCCGGAGGTCGTGGCCCAGGGTGAGTAAACCTTTGCTAGGGCCAACATCAGCTGATGGGATCAGGCCCGTGGCAAACCTCTTTCACTTTCCCTCTCATTGTAACCTGCCGATGCAAGGCCGGAGTAGTGTAACCGGCTGGTAAAGATCACTCCTTCTGTCATATCCCTTGATTGAAAATCCTCAAGTATCACAAAGTAGTAGGGCCTGAGGGCTGTGGTATCACATTGTGTGAAATGTGCATAATGTGCAAGCCAATTTTTTTCAGTTTAGGCAAGACTTTGGTCAGTGGATAAAATCCGGACATGCGATTATTTTAATAAAACTAATTATAACAGACTTATATAGTCTATTGGTGTTACTGAAAGAAAGAATAAGGCATGGCTGGCAAAGGGTGAAAATTTGATGATTGTTTAGATTTAGTCGATAAAAAGCCATTTGACAAAAGGTGAAAAATATAATTCATGCACATTGTGACTAGTTTGAACAACACTGCATGTTCATTTGCAGTCGCTTGCGAGATTATTGTTAATTAAAGTCAACGGAGGTAAGAATGGCAAAAGTTGGAGTGTATGTCTGTCACTGCGGTTCCAATATCGGCGGCGTTGTCGATGTTGAGGCGGTTCGCCAGCATGCGGAGTCCCTGCCGGATGTCGTCGTTTCCCGGCAGAACCTGTTTATGTGCTCAGACCCAGGTCAGGAAATAATTCGTCAAGACATCAATAACGGTGTTATCGATAAGGTAGTTGTTGCCGCTTGCACACCACGAACCCACGAGCCGATTTTCCGGAAGGTCTTGGAAGGCGAGGGTTTGAACAAGTATCTCTTTGAGATGGCCAACATTCGCGACCAGGACAGCTGGGTGCATGCCAACGATAAGGACGGAGCCACCGCCAAGGCCAAGCAGATCGTCGCCTCAGCCGTCGCCAAGGCGAGAAACCTCCAGCCCCTCGAGGATAAATATGTCGATGTCACCAAGGCCGCTCTCGTTATCGGTGGCGGTGTCGCGGGCATTTTTGCGGCTCTTGATCTCGCCAATATGGGCAATAAGGTCTATCTGGTGGAAAAAGAGCCGTCGATCGGCGGGGTCATGGCCCAGCTCGACAAGACTTTCCCGACCAACGACTGTTCCGCCTGTATTCTCACCCCGGTCATGGTTGACGCCGGTACCCATCCCAACATCGAGCTGCTGACCTACTCAGAGATCGAGGCGGTCGAGGGCTATATCGGCAACTTCGATGTGAAGATCAGAAGGAAGCAGGCCTATGTAGATTGGGAGAAGTGCACTGGTTGCGGCGACTGCGCCGAGGCCTGCCCGGTCCGCACCCCGAACGAATTCAACGCTGGACTCGACAACCGCAGTGCCGCCTATATCCATTTTCCCCAGGCAGTGCCGAAAAAAGCGGTCATCGATATGGCCAACTGCGTCAACTGCGGTGGCCGGACCATCGGCTGCGAGCCGAAGATCAGCAAAAAGACCGGCAAGCCAATCCTCGCTCCCTGCGAACGCGCCTGCCCTGCAGCGGCCATCGATCGCTCCAAGCCGGCGGATCCGAATGGCCAGATCCTCGACGTCAAGGTCGGCGCCATCGTTGTCGCCACCGGCTACAAGGTCATGGACAAGAGCAACTTCAAGAACCTCGCCCCGGATTCACCAAACGTTCTCACCGCCCTGCAGCTTGAGCGGCTGATCTCCGCCACCGGCCCGACCGGCGGCCAGTTCCTCCGCCCCAGCGACATGAAGAAGCCGCACACCATCTCCTTCCTGTCCTGTGTCGGCTCACGCGACGAGCGCCATCATACCCACTGTTCGCGGGTGTGCTGCATGTACATGATCAAACAGGCAAAACTTCTCAAGGAGAAATATCCGAGTCTTGAGATCTACATGCATTTCATGGATGTCAGGACCCCGGGCAAGGACTTCGACGAGTATTATACCGGCGCCATCGATATGGGTATCCACATTATACGCGGCCGCGTCGGCGGCATCGATATGATGCCCGGCGACAAACTGCGTGTCATGGGCTATGACGCCGATCTGGCGGCAAATATCGAGGTCGAGGCCGACCTGGTGGTGCTCGCCACCGCCATCGAGCTGCAGGATGATGTCAAACCGTTTGCCCAGAAACTCAGCCTGACCCTTGACGGTTCCGGCTTCTTCAAGGAGCTGCATCCGAAACTGAAACCGGTCGAGACCCCTGTGGAAGGGGTATTTCTTGCCGGCTGCTGTCAGGGACCAAAGGATATTCCGGATACCGTCGCCCAGGCCAAGGGCGCCGCTGCCGCCGCCGCGGTACCGCTTGCGCAAGGAAGGGTAAGAATCAACCCAACCATTTCCGAGATCGACATGGAAAAATGCAGCGGCTGTGGTATCTGCGCTCCGCTCTGTCCATACGGCGCGATCAACATGGTTACCACGGATCCTACCCATCCTCGGGCCCGAATTGAGATGACCCAGTGCAAGGGCTGCGGTGTTTGTACCACCGCCTGTCCGTCCAGTGCCATCATGCTGCACGGATATACAGAGGAACAGATCATGGCGCAAATTTCCGCATTAACCGCAGTGGAGGCATAACATGGCAGCTATCAATCTCACCAAGATGGACCAGGAAATTGTCCAGAAAATCATCGACCATGGTGGCAAAGGTATCACCAAGTGCATCCAGTGTAATGCCTGTGCCTCGGTCTGTCCTGTGGCTAAGGCCGGGTTTCCGCTGTATGGCCGGCTACTTTTTAGAAAAATCCAGACCGGACACTTTGAAGAGATCATCGAAGATTCCTCCAGCTGGGCCTGTCAAGCCTGTAACCGCTGTACGGAGATCTGTCCACGAGACGCGAAACCCTTCGAGATGGTTTTTGCCTTCCGGCGGATTCAGGCCAATGAACTGGCTATCTCCACCTCCGCCTTTACCCCGCTGATGAATCTGCACGCCACCGGTCATGCGGTGTACTCGGAGGCATCAAAGGAGTTGCGAAAGAAGGTGGGGCTCCCGGAAGTGCCGGTAACCTCTATTGCCAATGAAAAAGCCCAGGAAGAGATCCGGACCCTGCTGGATAACAGTCCGATGGCCGAGCTCGGTATATTTTAAGGAGAACAACTCATGGAAAAATGCGGAATTTACCTGGGATGCAATATCCCATTCAAGGCCCCGGATATCGAGCAATCGTTCTACAAGGTGTTTCCGGCCCTTGGCGTAGAGATCGTTGACATGGAAGGCGCCACCTGCTGCCCGGCCTGGGGTACCGCGCCGTCGTTCGATGTCGACACCTGGCTGGCCGTCTCCGGACGGAACATCACCATTGCCGAGGCGAAAGACGTCGATATCATGACCGGCTGCAACAGCTGTTTCGGCGTCATGAGCGAGGCCAAGCACATGATCGACCACGATGCCGAGCGGAAGAAGACCTTCGAGAAGAACCTCGCCCTGATCGACCGGAAATATACCGGCAATTCCGAGGTATATCATGTCTCCCACGTCCTCTATGAGAAGGTTGGCATGGAACGGATCCGGGAGAAGCTGAAGTACACCCTCAAGCAACTGAAGATCGCCGTGCAGCCCGGCTGTCACATCCTCTGGCCCTCCGATGTCATGGCGGTGAAAGAGAAGAATACCTTTTTCCCGACCATCCTCAAGGAGCTGTGCGAGGTCCTTGGCGCCGAGGTGCCGCACTACACCAAGCTCAACGCCTGCTGCGGCATGGGCGCGATGCGCAGCACCGATGCGGCTCGTTCGATCGGCCTCGTCAAGGAAAAGCTGATCAATATCAAGGAAGAGACGGATCCCGACATGATCGTTACCACCTGTTCTTCCTGCTATATGCAGTTTGACGCTGCCCAGAAGCTGCTGCGGGAGAAAGGCGAGATCGATTTCGAGATTCCGGTGTTCTACTACACCCAGCTGCTTGCCCTGTGCATGGGTTTTGATCCGAAAAACGTAGCGGCGATCAGCGAGACCCCGCGGGACGCGATCATAGAAAAAATTCAAAGCGAAGCACGGCTTTCTAACTAAGAGGTTACTACATGGAATTTGTACCAAACATCATAGGATTCGCTTGCCAATGGTGCACCTACGCAGGTGCTGACCTCGCCGGCAATCTCCGCTGTAAATATCCACCCACCGTCAAACTGATCAAGGTTCCCTGTTCCGGCCGGGTGAAGCCGGAGTACGTTATGGAAGCTTTAGCCAACGGAGCGGACGGCGTTCTCGTCGGCGGTTGTCACTTTGGTGACTGCCATTACAAGGATGGTAACCATAAAACCAAAAATCGCATGGATATGTTGAAGGTAATGCTTGGAGACCTCGGGTTTGACCCACGACGGTTCCGGCGTGAATGGATCTCAGGCGCCGAAGGCAAGAAGTTCGCCGAGGTCATTACCGATTTCACCGCGGAACTCATCGAACTGGGTCCCAACCCGCTGAAAGGAGGAAAATAATGGCTGATAAAGTGAAAGTCGGCTTTCTGCTGCTTGGTGGTTGCGCCGGCTGCGAAATGTCTGTAGTTGATCTGTCGGAGAAACTGGTCGACGCCCTTGCCCACCTCGAGGTGGTCTTCTGGGCGCCCACCGCCGCCGATGTCAAGTATAATGATCTTGAGGCCATGGAAGACGGCTTCATCGATGTCGCCTTCGTTGACGGCATGGTGCGTCTCGACGAGCATATTCACATGGCCAAGGTGATGCGCAAGAAGGCCAAGACCCTCATCGCCTTCGGTGTCTGCGCTGCCCTCGGCGGCACCGCCGGCATGAGCAGCCTGCACAGCAAGGAAGATCTCTTCGCCAAGGCCTTCAAGAACACCCCGACTACCGACAATCCGGACGGCGTCTACCCGCAGCCGAGCTGCCTGGTGGACGGCAAGTACGACCTGACCCTGCCGGTCTACGAAGATAAGGTACGCACCCTCAACCAGATCGTCGATGTCGACTACTACATCGGCGGCTGTCCGCCGCATCACAGCCATGTCGGCGCGGCCATCGGCGCGCTCCTCAGCGGCCAGATGCCACCGAAGGGCTCGTGGATCACCAACGGCAAGGCAGTCTGCGATGTCTGTGACCGCAATCCGGCAAAAAAGGGTGACAACCTGTCCAGGGCGATGGTCACCAAGGTGCTGCGCACCGTCGATGGCACCCCGGACACCGACATCTGCTTGCTGCAGCAGGGCTATATCTGCTTCGGACCGATCACCCAGGGCGACTGCGGCGGATCCTGCCTCAACGTCAATATTCCCTGCCGAGGTTGCGGTGGACCGATTCCCGGCATCGAGGACTACGGCGCCCAGGCCCTCAGCTCCATCGCCTCGATACTCAAGGACGACACGGTGTCCGCCCAACTGATGGAAAAATACCCCAACCTGGCCAAGTTCTTTTACCGGTACGCTCTTCCCTCCGGTACCCTTCCCAAGAGAATGTAGGCCGGTTTCCGGACAGAGATAAAGCTGAGTTGAGCAGCTTGCCTGCTCGTACGAAACTTATCCCCTTGTGGGATAATAAGGAGTGATACAGTGAAGAAGATAGAAATCAATCCGATGACCAGACTGGAAGGTCACGGTAAAATAGCAATTTTTCTCGATGATAACGGCAACGTCGACGAGGCGTTCTTCCAGGTTGTCGAGTTTCGCGGCTTTGAGAAGTTTCTCGTCGGGCTGCCGATCGAAGAGGTGCCCCGCACCGTCTCCACCATCTGCGGCGTCTGCCGCGGCGTGCATTTCACCGCGGCAATGAAGGCCTCCGACGGTGTTTACGGTGTACAGCCTACATCCACCGCCCGCAAGCTGCGCGAGCTGTTCTTCAACGCCCACTATGTTGAGGACCATGCGGTCATCCTCTACGCCCTCGGTTTTCCCGATTTCGTCGTCGGGCCAGGAGCACCTGCGGCGCAGCGTAACGTCATCGGCCTGATCAACGCCGTTGGCGCCGATCTTGGCCGTGAGGTTCTGAAGAAGCGTAGCTACGCGGTGAAGATCTTCGAGATGCTCGGTGGCAAGCCGAACCATCCGGTCGCCGCTATCCCCGGCGGCTGGTCGAAGACCCTCAACGAGGTTGAGCGCGAGCAGATCGAGGCCTGGTCGCACGAGCTCATCGATCTCAGCAAGCTGACTTTGAAGATCTTCAGCGATGTGGTTCTCAGTAATCCCGGCTATATGGAGCTGGTCACCGGAGACATGTACCGGGTGTCGGTCAACTATATGGGCACAACCGACCAAAACGGCAACGTCGCGCTCTACGACGGCGTGCAGAAGGTGGTCGATGTCAATGGCAACGAAATCGCCTCCTTCACCGGTATGGGCTATATCGATCACATCGCCGAGCGGGTACTGCCGTGGACCTACCTGAAGATGCCGTATCAGAAAAAGATCGGCTGGAAGGGCATCGTCGACGGCGAGGGCACCAGCTTGTACAGCGTTGGTCCGCTTGCCCGCATGAACGTCTCGAAAGGCATGAGCACCCCGCTGGCCAACGAGGAGTACCAGAAGTTCTTTGCCACCTTCGGCGGCCGTCCGGTGCACAACATCATGGGCTATCACTGGGCGCGGGCCATAGAGCTGCTGCACTGCGCCGAGAGGTGTCTCGAGCTGGCGCAGGATCCGGAGATCACCGGCGACGACGCCCGCGCACCCCTTGGCCCGGTCACCGGCGAGGGTGTCGGCATCATCGAGGCGCCGCGTGGTACCCTCATTCATCATTACAACACCGATGACAAGGGCATCGTCACCGACGCCAACATTGTCGTGGCCACCACCCACAACAAGGGACCGATCAACCTCGCCGTTCGCAAGGCGGCTAAGCACTTCATCAAAAACGGCAATGTCGACGAGGCCATTCTCAATCACGTCGAGATGGCATACCGTCCCTACGACCTCTGCCTTGGCTGCGCGACCCATGCGATTCGCCCAGGTTCTTCGCCGGTCGAGGTGAAGGTGTACAACCAGAGCAAAGAGCTGCTGCAGACCCTGCGCAACTTTTAATTGCTACTTTAACCAGGTGTGGACCGGGTGTATGCCCGGTCTACCTTTTTGGACCAGATGAAAACTAAATCTCTTGTCTGTGGAATCGGCAATCCGATGCTCAAGGACGATCGTGCCGGAATTGAAGTCGCGGAGCGGATCGAAAGGTCTGGGCTGGCCGTGGACACCGAGATCATCTACGGCGTCGGCTTTGAGGTCAATGACAAACTCATGGGTTACGATGATGTGGTCATAATCGATGCCGCCAAGATTGGCTACCCGCCGGGGACGATTACCGAGGTGACCATCGATCAGATCTTCACCGATCACAATCTGGCAATCTCCCACGCGGTCACCCTCGGTTCAACCCTGAAGGTGGGGTATGAACTCTTCCCCGACGAAATGCCGAAAAAGCTCCGTATTTTCCTGATTGAGGCCGAGGATTATTTTGAATTCACGAAGGAATGTTCGCCAAAGGTTACCGAGGCGATCAGTAGAACCGTGGAGATGATAGTCGATCACTTTTCTCGACAGGGACTGCACCAAACCTATTGAAATGAGGTGTTTATGAAAACGTTTTTTGATCTGAAACAGGAAGTTCGGGCAACTGGCCGTTGTCACGGCTGTGGCGGTTGCGTCACCTTCTGCACCGCCGTCAATTACGGCGCGCTGCACATGGTGGACAACGTGCCCCGCTACAAGAGCGTTGAAAAGTGCATCGACTGCGGATTGTGCTATAAGATCTGCCCGGTGATCACCGAGATGAACGAGCCGGTGAAGAAGCTGGTCGAATGGAGCGCGCCCATGGGCCGGGTGCTTGATGTCACCGTCGCCCAGATTAAGGATGAGTCGATCCGTGACCGGGCGGCAGACGGCGGCGTGGTCACCGGCCTGCTGCTGCACATGTTCGACACCGGCCGCATCGACGGCGCCATCGTCATCAAAAATACCCCACAGGGCAGAAAGCCGATCCTTGCCACCACTCGTCAGGATCTTCTTGAATCTGCCGGATTTTACTTTAACGTCGAGAAAGGTACCAATACCCTCGGCGAGTCGTATTCGTCCTACACCCCGATCGCTAAGGCGCTTGGTTCACTGATGCGCCAGGGCCTGAAGCGTATCGCCTTCGTCGGCACTCCGTGCCAGATCAAGTCGATACGCAAGATGCAAGCCCTGAAGATCGTTCCCTCCGACGCCATCAAGTTCTACTTTGGGCGGTTCTGCAACGCCAACTACGACTTCAGCGCCGGCAAGGCGGTCGAACTGGAGAAACTGGCCGGTTGCAAGATGTCCGATATCAAGAAGATGAACTTCAAGGAAGACCTGCTGCTGCATCATCAGGACGGCTCAATCCAGACCATCCCCATCCACGATCTGGATTTTGCAAAGCGCCAGACCTGTCTGTACTGCGATGATTTCACGGCGGAATACTCGGACATCTCTTTCGGCGGGATCGGTGCCGATGTTGGCTGGACGACCGTGATCAGCCGTACGCCGCTTGGCCGCGCCGCCTTTGTCGATGCCCGGGATGCGGTTCTCAACTACAAGAAGATCGACGACAACCTCAATCTTGATGCCAAGATCCTTGGTAAACTGCAGGAACGGTCGGCAGAGAAAAGGGCTGCTGCTGAAAAGAAGCTGGCTGCCCTGGAGTAAAGGCAAGACCAGCAGGTACTTTTTTCTACCTTCCCCAAACCTGCCATTCCCGTGCGGAAGTAAACAGCCGCACGGGAATGGCAGTTCCTGCATTGTCCCATTACCCGCAAGCCGGCAGTACCGCATCCGCCACTAACTAGGCAGGCGATAGTCCTTCCCGGCAAATTGAATATTAGCCGCAGTTGGTGACATTGGAGCGACGGCGTGAATTCCCCCGCATTCCGGGCATCGACCCAGATAGGTTTCCAAAGTGAAAGGGGCGCCGCAGCCCTGGCAGTTTGTTTGTAAGGGCCCCTGCATGATCTTTTGATCACGGATTGCCCCGCCATGGGCTTGAAATACAAATTCCACCAGATCCCTGCCTTTAGAAAAAGGTCCGCCGCCACTACCGCATCCGCATCCACATCCTGACATTTTTTTCACCTAGATAATTTGTTTTAACCTTTAGGTTCGAGTGCCTCTCGGCATTTTTCTTGTGCTGCCTTGACCCTACGATGAAAAGACTTTGCCTGCATTGATCTAGGTCAAATCCTCGAATAATTGGTTAACAACCGCTTTTTTCCAGGAGTACCACGGTTTCAAGGTGGTGGGTCTGGGGGAACATATCGATGGGCTGGATTTTTCGGACAACAAAGCCATGTTCTATGAGCTGGGCGAGGTCGCGGCACAGGGTTGCCGGGTCGCAGGAGATGGCGACCAGCCGCTTTTTGGTAAGGGTCGCGAGCAAGGACGCCAACCCTGGAGCGCCCTGGCGCGGCGGGTCAATGACCACGCAGTCAAAAAATGCCCCCCCTGCGGCCAGATCGGTGCAGGCGGCCTCGATCGGACTCTGGCGAAACTGTACATGGGTAAGACCGGCCATGGCTTCATTCTTTTTGGCGCTGCGGATGGCCGAGCCCTGGCCTTCAATACCCAGGACCTCCGCCCCTCCCTGTGCCAGAGGGATAGCAAAGTTGCCCATGCCGCAGTAGAGATCGAGCAGTTTGTGGCCGTTCTCCACCTGGCAAAAGTCCAAGACCTCTGCGATAAGTCGGCTGTTCTGCTGGAGGTTGACCTGGCAGAAGCCCCCAGCCTCCCAGCACAGATGCAGGTCCTTTGCAAGACCTGGAATATTTTGGTAATGAACACCGAGAATACTGCCCGACCCCTCATTTTCCACCCTGCCATAGGGACCCATCAAGGAGAACTGCTGGCCGGCGAAGAAGATCCGTTCGACATTGTCGACGTCTTGGCCGAAACGCCGGGCGGCCTGGATATCGGCAGGCCGCGGTTTGCGCGACAAGTGGAAGATGACCACAGCCTTGCCGGATTGCGGGTTCTCCTGCAGCTCAACCTCAGTGGCCAGGGCAGTCAGTTTCCGGCCATCCGCCATGGATCTGAGGGCGGCAAGACAGTGGTTGAGGTTCACCCCGGCGAGCATACAGGACTTGACCGGCAGGAGGTCATGGGATTGAAAGCGGTGAAAGCCCAGCTCGCCGTGGTACACCTGGAGGCGGAGACGTTGCCGGTAGCCAAACTCTTCCGGTGCGGCGATTGGCTCAGCCAGCAGTGGCAGGGCCTCAGGGATACTGCGCTCCAGCAGGTCAGTGATCACCGCCTTTTTGATGAGCAGCTGGGTGGTATAATCGGTATGCTGCAGGTCGCAGCCGCCGCAGCTTCCAGCGTACGGGCAGGGCGGGATGCGTCTTGCCGGGTGGGCCTCAATAATTTTCTCGACCTGCCCTATCAGGTAGTTTTTTTTCTGTTCTTCAATACGCACAATAACGGTTTCACCGGGCAGGACATGACGTACCAGCACCACCTGGCCGGACGACAGAGATCCGAGGCCGAAGCCGCCGTTGATAATCTTGGTTATGACGAGTGGTTCCAGCTGCATCGTTCAGTGTTAAGCCATAGGAGTAATATCTCTTTGAAGATATGTCAGTGCACTACAACCGGAAGACTGCCTATGTTTTTTAGGTCGATGAAAAAAACGTTGATTTTTGCCGCGTTGAGTATGCTTCGTTGCCGCGTGGGGCGGATTCATGGTAGGATGGTTTCTCCTCCGGCAAAGTGCGAGGCGCCACTTCCATAATCCTTGGTCTCGGCGGTGCTCCACCGGCAATCTGAAGATGAGCCTTTTCATAATATAACATCCGTGTCTTGTCGATTCTTATTCCTCTTTCTGGTCTTTCTCCTTGTCCAACAACCTGTGACGGCATCCGCTTCCGTTCAGATAGAGGTGACGGTTAGCGGGGTCAGTGATCCGCTTCTGAAAAATGTCCTGGCCCGTCTGACGATCCTTCTTCATAAGGACAATGAACGGCTGCAGGCAGGTGCCGTTCGGCGCATGCACCGCCAGGCAAATGAGGATATCAGCTCGGCCCTCGCCCCCTTCGGCTATTATAATCCCCGTGTTGTAAGCAGCCTCAGCAAAAAGGATGGGGTGTGGCACGCCCAGTACACCATAGACAAGGGACCACCGGTTATTGTCAGGGATGTTTCTCTGCAGCTCGCCGGTGACGGTGCCGATAATGCCCCGCTTCTTGCCGCTCTTGCGGACTTTCCCGTGAAGGATGGCGATATCCTCAACCAGGAGCTGTATGAGCAGGGCAAGAAAAAACTCGTTAATCAGGCCTTTAGCGAAGGGTTTATCGATGCCGCCTTCAGTGAGCGAACCTTACGCATAAGCCCCGGTGACAACAGTGCCTCGATCCGTCTGGTGCTCGGTACCGGCCGCCAGTACCGGTTCGGTGAGACCAGCAGCAGCCAGAAGATTTTGCGGCAAGACCTGTTGAAACGCTACCAGCCTTATAAGGCCGGGGATCCATATAATCCGGCGAAACTCTTTGAATTGCAGTCGATTCTCTATCAGACCGATTATTTCAGCCGGGTCGCTGTGCGCGGGCAATTGGACAATGCCCGGGATTTCGCCATCCCCGTCGATATTGATCTGACCGCCCCCGAACACCTCAATAAATACAGCTTCGGTGTGGGCTATGCCACTGACACCGGGGTACGGGGAAAGATCGATTGGGACAATAGGCTGTTCAACACCCATGGCCATCAGGTCAATGCCTCCCTGCAGCTGGCCGAGCGAGAAAATACCATCGCCTTCCACTATAAGATGCCGATGAATGAAGATCCCCGTTATCACTCTCTGACTGGCAGTCTGGCTTATCAGGATAAAAACTGGGAAAACACTACGACCCAGCTATTCACCGCCGCCTTGACCCGCGCCTATGTTGAGCCCCGGTACAAGCTCAGTACCGGGATTGAGCTGCGCGATGAAATCTATGATATCGGCGATACCAGTGGTGAGTCAACCCTGCTCCTGCCCTCACTGAACGGCGGCTTGATCTTTGCTGATGACCTTCTCAATACCAAGAACGGCCTGCAGGCTTCGATTGGTTTGATCGGCGGAGTTGAAGGGGTGATTTCCGATGCCAGCTTTCTCCAGGCGACACTCAGCGGCAAGGCAATCCTTTCGCCCATGCAAGACTGGCGGATCATCGGCAGAGGTGCCGCGGGGATAACCGCCGTCGACAGTATCGATTCCCTGCCGCCGTCACTCCGCTTCTACACCGGCGGCGACAATACCATCCGGGGCTATAAATACAAATCCATCGGCACTAAAGACTCCTCCGGGGAAACCATCGGCGGCAAATACATGATCGTCGGTGGCATTGAGATAGAGCGAATCATCTATAATAAGTGGAGCCTTGCCGCTTTCTGGGATGGCGGCACGGCCACCGATGATCTCTCTTTGAATTTTTATCAGGGAGTTGGCGGTGGAGTGCGATTTCGTCTGCCCTTTGGACAGATCCGCCTCGATGTCGCCTCGGCGATCACCGAGGACGGCAATCCCCTGCGCATTCATCTGATGGTGGGGGCCGATCTGTAATGACCATACATGGCCGGCGGTCAATAACTTTAATTGTGGCACTTTTCCTGCTATGCGGCGTCCTGTTCGGCAGCGGGATCGGATTGCATCTTGTCAAAGGCGGGGCCCGGCTGCTCAGTGGCGGTAGGATGGTTATCGGCAAAGCGGAGGGCGTGCTTCTCGGGCACTTCATCCTGGAGGATATACGCATCGATACCGCCGGTGCTGTGTATAAGATCGATACATTCGAATGGGACTGGTCTCCTTTAAGGCTTCTCGCCGGCGAACTCGATATTGCCGGCATTGACGTAGCGGGCGTGGTGGTCGGTCTGCGCGACAATGGGCCGGAAGTGCAAGCTGCCAAGGGAGGGCCGGTGGTATTGCCCCGCTTGCTGCTGCCCCTGAAAATTTCTTTGAAGCGGCTAGCGGTGTCCTCTTTGCAGCTGCAGAATTCTCATGGCAGGGAACTATTAGTCTTCGATACCTTTGATCTTGCCATGCGCGGCAAGGGCAACAGCCTGACCATCGACAATATTTCTCTGCAGGGACCGGAACTCGGCATGGCCATCCACGGCACCGTCGATTTTGACCGTAACTGGCGTGTTGATCTGCTCGGTAACTGGCGGGTGATCAACTACGGCTTCCACCAGGTAGAGGGGACTCTTTCCGCCACCGGACCACTTAACTCGCCGCATGCGGCCGTTGGCATTCACCGCCCAGTGGACATTCGAGTTGAAGGGGACGTGGTCAATCTGCTTGAGAAACCGGAATGGACGGCGACCCTTGAAGGACGCAATGTCGACCTGGAGGCCTTTATCAAACATTGTCCGAAGATTGATCTGGCCACGGTGCACGGCCAGGTGCACGGCAATACCGAGGGGTACTGGGGCCAGGTGCAGGCACTAGGGACCTGGGGCACACTTGATAATATGCAGGTGCAGACCACCATTTCCGCCGGCCTGATGGGTATCGATTTCGACACCCTGCGTATCGATCGCGGCGACGCTTGGGCGGTGGCCGACAACGCCAAAATCGATTGGAAACGTCTTTTTGACTGGCAAGGACTGTTTCATTTCAAGAATTTCGATCCTTCGCATTTCTTCGATTTCCTGCCGGGTAAAATCGATGCCGATCTTACCTCCGTTGGTACGGTGCGCGACGATCTGGGGGTGGATGTCACCTTCGAGGTGGCACGGCTGGAGGGGACGTTGCACGACCGACCGATATCGGCCGCTGGGACCGTCACTCTCAACGAAAATGATATACGCACCGAGGGCATGATCGTTCGCAGCGGCGAGATGGAGGGGAGTGCCCGGATTGAAAAAGGGATGATCTCCTGGGCCGATAGAGTCAGCTGGTCGTGGGATATCCATCTCAATAATTTTGACCCGTCCGGACTACATCCGGATTTTCCCGGTCAGGTCAACGGTGTCCTGGCCGGCGAGGGCTTTCTCGGGACTTCCGGTGCTGAAGGATTCTTGAGGATTAGCGATATCTCCGGGCAATTGCGCGGCAACTCCCTCGTCGGCAACGGCGAAATCAGTTTGACCAAGGACACCATTCAGACGACCGGTCTTTTCCTGCGCAGCGGGGCATCGCAGCTTCTCGTGCAAGGCCAGGCCGGAAACGCCTTTGCCCTAGATTTGACCTTTTCTTCCCCTGATATCGGGACCCTTTTGCCGGAGGCGGGTGGTTCAGTCGAACTCCTCGCCACCCTGCGGGGGAGTCTGCAGGAACCGCGGGTTGAAGCAAAATTGCATGGGGAAAAGCTTGTCTTTGGTGAGGTGAGTTACGGTCGTCTGCAGGCCAATCTTTCCTCCCAATTAAGTGATAACAGTAGGTTGCAGGGCAGTTTCGCGGCCGATGCTCTTTCGCTAGCCGGCTTGCAGCTTGAGCACGGGAGGCTTGATTTTTCCGGGAGCCTCAAAGAGCAGGAGGTGACAGGACAAGCGGCAGGGACATTCGGCAAGGTGCAGTTTCGGGCACAGGCCGGAGGCGAGGATGAATGGCGAGGTGCAGTCAAGGATTTCATCCTCAGTTCTTCGCCCATCGGCACCTGGCAGCAAAAGGACAATGCAGCTCTGCTCATCGCCGGTAACAAGATGTTCCTGGAGAAATTTTGCATAGCTCAGGGTGCCTCGTCATTCTGCGCCGGCGGCGATCTTTTGGTGGAGGAGGATCTTGGGTGGCAATTTACCAGTCAATTCACTTCGATCCCATTGGAAATCATAAATAATATCAATCTGTTGAACGCACCAGTTAACGGCCGGCTTGATGGTCAAATCACCGCCTCCGGGGTGAATCGCCGGTTGCTTTCTACCCAGGTAGAGGTGAGGTTGCCGGAAACCGACCTGCAACTCGGCGACAATGACCAGGATGCAAATTTTATCCATTGCCAAGATACAATCCTCAAGCTGAACCTCAGCGACTCGCTGCTGCATGCCAATCTGGTTACGCAAATGAATAACGGCAGCCGACTGAGCTTGATGGCAGACACCCAGGGTACCGAGATATTTATTGCACCGCTGCGTTCCTTGCCGCTTTCCGGAAACCTCGATCTACAAAATTTTGATCTGGCAATACTCTCAAGTTTTACCGGCTTCGGGGTCGAGCCGACCGGCCGGGTGAACAGTTCCTTTGTCCTTGGCGGGACAATTGGCAGGCCGGAACTGGCTGGTGAGGGTGAGATTGAAGGAGGCGGTATCACCTTGCCATACCAAGGGATTACCCTGGAAAATGTCAAGGTGGCGATAAAGGCCACCGAAGACGGGGCAAGGGTAGTTGGACAGGCGACCTCGGGGCCGGGAAGCATCAGTGCTGATGGCCGGCTCTACTATGGTGATACCGGCCTGGAGGGTGACCTGCATGTCAGCAGCTACGATTTCCTCCTGGTCAATCTGCCGGAATATGCGATCCGGGTCAACTCCGACGTGCAGATGCGTCTGGCGAAAAACCGCGGGGCGATCAGGGGTACGGTGCTGGTCCCCTATGCCTTGATAACACCCGAGGAAATGAAGGACTCGGTATCGGTGTCCAAGGATGTGGTCCTGGTCAACGGCCGTCAGGAGTCGAAGGAACTCGGCTGGCCGTTCTCTCTTGATCTCGAAGTCCTCTTGGGCAGGGATGTGCATATCGATGGCTATGGACTGACCGGTAAATTAGGCGGCCAGCTACGGGTGAAAACGGCCACGGGGGAATTTCCGACGGCCAAGGGCGAACTGGACCTTTCCGAAGGGGTCTTCACCATCTATAGCCGGACCCTCGACATTGAACGGGGCCGGATACTGTTCACCGGCGGCCCCATTGACAACCCCGGCATCGATGTGCGGGCACAGAAGAAATTCAGCGATAAAGAGGCACTGAACCGCGGTTATACAGTCGGTGTCGATATCAGCGGCCTGATGCAGGATCTCAGTTATAACCTGTTTTCCGATCCATATATGGACGACACAGAAATCCTGTCGCAGATGATTGTTGGCCACTCGCTGGCTTTTTCCAATAAGGAGGAGGGCAGCCTCCTTCAGGCGGCGGCAAATACCCTTGGCCTGAAAGGCGGCGCTGATCTCTTTCAGGGGCTGGGCGATATTTTGCAGCTCGACGATATGCATATTGAGGGCAGCAGTAGAAAGGAGAATGTCTCCCTGGTCGTCGGCAAGAAACTGACAAAGGATCTGTATGTCGGGTACGATATGAACATGTTCAGCCAGCTCGGCCAGTTTCGGGTTCGCTATGATCTCGCCCGCGGCTTTGCCGTTGAAACCCGCAGCTCCTCCCAGTCAACCGGCGCCGACCTTCTCTATACCTTTGAGAAATAGCCTGACACTTTCATTTGGTATCAACCTCGGGCGATTATACTCCTCCAGCAGGAAGAAAGACGGACCCGCAACCCCACTGGTTATGTCAGATAACACCCTGTGGTAGTGGGGAAGAAATACTCCGGTATGGTCGTTTTGGGCGTTTTCAAATGCAGTAAAGCCTGGCAAGAAAATCATTTCAAAAAGGTCGTGAATGCGGTATATGCTGTTCCTTACTTTAATCAGGAGAAAAGTCATATGAGTAGAATGCCGAATATTGATCGCCGGAGAAGTACACGTTTGAAAGGCCAGAAAGAGATGTTCCTCGTTCATCCGAACGGGATCGCTTTCATAGGGGACATCAGCTGCGGTGGCTTGTGCTTTCATTGTTCCCAGGAAGAGTTCTTTCCTGAAAATTGGCCGGTGGAGATTGTTTGCGCCGGAACAACCCTGTATATTACCGGCTTATATGTTCGTTTGGTTTGTGAGCAACAGGATGAGGTCATTAATTTCCTGACCGTGCCGACCAAGAAGGTGTCGGTCGAGTTTCTTGATGTGAATGAACAGAATCGCAGTCTCCTGACCAGGCTCTTTTCCTATCTGGAGGATGGCGCCGTTACTCAATAAGAAGTATGCCAGAATTACACCTCCACATCCTCAAACCGTTTCAGCGCCACGTTTTTCCTGACCTTACCCGCTGAAAAGATCCTGCCGTTCATCGCTATATATATCCCTGCCGGGAGAACCTGGACCGCGCCGATGGCGCAACCGATATTAAAAACAGCATCGCTGGTCTTGAACAAGGCCGGTTCCAAGGCCCCGGTGAGGACTATGGTCTTGCCGGAAACATGTCGCAGTGCCCTGGCGGTTTCTACCATGGTATCGGTGCCATGGGTAATGAGAATGCGCGGGCAGGGATCGACAGCCACGGTTTGGGCGATCAGTGCCCGGTCGTCATCGGTGAGGTCGAGACTATCCTTGCGCATGAGCGAGTTGACCCGGTAGGTGATTGCCAGATTGAGCTCCGCCAGGACCCTTTCGATATTCGGCGGTCCAACCTCGTATTCGCTTTTGGCATCAAAATAGATCTTATCGATGGTGCCGCCGACGCTGATGATCGATATATGGTGCATGGAAACCTCCGTAAGTGCAAAGGCAAGCGGGTGCACCGGAGTGGTAAAACCCAGTTTCCTGCCGGGTTGAATCGCACCGCTTCACATGAGTCCCAAGTTTTTGCCTTGCTTTTGCAGTAAGATGGTACCATATAATGGTACCGAAGAGAACTCCCAGGGATTTTTCACGAAGTATTCGAGAGTTTCAATCCTTGCTATGGAATGAATTTCTTGCAGGTGCCGATTCACTTTGTTGGGGGAGATTGAAATCAGACAAGGAGCAACCAGAATATGAAAGCTGTCGCCTTTTGCGGAAGTGCCCGAAAGAATGGCAATACTGCCTACCTTCTCAATACCGTTCTTGAAAAACTTGCAGCTCAGGGAATCGACACCGAGCTTGTCGAACTCGCCGGCCATGAAATTTCCGGGTGCAAAGCATGTTATAGCTGTTTTAAAAACAAGGATCAGCGCTGTATTATCGACAAGGACTGCGTCAACGATTGCATCGCCAAGATGGTCGAGGCAGATATCATCCTTCTCGGCTCGCCCACCTACTTTGCCGATCTCAGCTCGGAAATGAAGGCGTTGATTGACCGTTCCGGTATGGTCGGCAGGGCCAATACCGATCTCTATAAACGCAAGTTGGGCGCGGCGGTGGTGGCGGTTCGGAGGGCGGGGGCCATCCATGTCTTTGATTCGATCAACCACTTCTTTCTTATCGGCCAGATGATTGTGGTCGGATCGTCCTACTGGAATATCGGCAAAGGCCGGGAAAAAGGGGAGGTTGCCGGTGACGAGGAAGGTATAGCCACCATGCAGACTCTGGGCGATAATATCGCCTGGCTGGCCAAGAAGATTCACTTATAACAGTGTGTTAGAATATTTTTGTGAGTGCGGTTTTTGCCGCTAGGATATTGGTTTCGTTTGCGCCTATAAGCCGCTCAACTCAGCTTTATACCACAAGGGCATACGTTTCGTTTGAGCAGACGAGCTGCTCAACGCAGCTTTAACGACAGGAAAAGGCATCCGGTGGCACAGAAAAAGGAGCAAATAACCATTCTGGTGGTCGACGACGATCAGGTGCACCGCTTCACCCTATGCTCTCTTATCAAGGAGTGGGGCTGGCGTTGCGTTGAGGCCGATGACGGGGTGACGGCGGTGGCAGCCGTCAGCAAACATCCATACGACGCCGTGCTCATGGATGTGCGAATGGCGAAGATGGACGGCCGCGAGGCCTTTACCCGGATTCAGGCACTGCAACCGTCCCTGCCGGTGATTATTATGACCGCCTATTCCTCTGTCGACGATGCGGTGGAGGCAATTCAGCAGGGAGCCCACGATTATCTCACCAAGCCCCTCGATTTCGATCGCTTGCGCCTCGCTTTGATGCGGGCGGTGGACCATCAGCAGGTGGTGAGCAGGAAGCAGTTGCCGGCTGCCGAACGGAAGACGCTGGAGACGGCGATTATCGGTACCTCCCCGCCGATGCAGGAGTTGCTGGAGATGGTCGGCTATGTGGCACCGACCGAGGCGACTGTTCTCATCTCCGGCGAATCGGGCACCGGCAAGGAGCTGGTGGCGGAAGCGCTGTACCGCAACAGCGAACGGCGGAGTAAGCCCTTTATCAAGGTCAATTGCGCAGCACTCGCCGAAGGCCTGCTCGAATCGGAACTTTTTGGCCATGAAAAAGGCGCCTTCACCGGTGCCGAAAGGCGGCGGGACGGCAAGTTCGTCCAGGCCGATGGCGGCACCCTCTTTCTTGACGAGATCGGCGAGACCTCTCAGGCAATGCAGGTCAAACTGCTGCGGGTTCTTCAGGAACATGAGCTGCAGCGGGTGGGCGGCGAGGAAACCATCAAGGTCGACGTGCGGATCATCGCCGCCACCAACCGCAATCTTGAGGAGGAGGTCAGTCGCAATGCCTTTCGCGAGGATCTCTACTACAGGCTGAACGTGGTTATGATTACCGTGCCGCCGCTTCGCGATCGTGGTGCCGATATCCCTCTTTTGGTCGAACACTTTGCCCGGAAATTTGCTGAGAAAAACCGCCGCGTTCTTGACCGGATCACCACTGATTGCATGGATTTGTTGATCAGCTATCCCTGGCCGGGAAATGTCCGGGAGTTGGAAAATGCCATCGAGCGCGGCATCATTCTCATGCGCGGCACCGAGCTGACCGAAAACAGTTTGCCGCTCTCTGTTCAAAAATATGCGGCACAACATCAGGATAAGCCGGTTTCAACGGAAGATGGCGAAGCTGGCTCGCTGTTTGCGGTGGAACGGCAGCTTATCCTCAAGACCCTCGAAGAATCCGGCGGCAATAAAAGCGAGGCGGCCAGACGACTTGGCATTACCCGCAAGACCTTATTCAATAAGCTGAACAGGTACGAGACCGGCTAAAGTCCATTGTCGCTGCATTCTCTCCCCAATGCCCAGCAGTTGTTCCCTCCTCCCGTCGTTTACTTTGAATTTATTATATTTTTTGATGATTCTTGGCCAATGATTATTGGCCGATGGCTACTTGACAATAAAAAATCGGCTACTTATTGTTGGCGAAGGTTTGAGTTTTGCCGCGCCGGGCGCGTCCCGGAGCAAGAAATACGGAAAAGCAAAGAGAGAGGGAGAATGGTGAGCAAGGAGAAAATAATCGAAGAGCTTCAAGAAAATCCCGATGTTGTTGAGGGTGATAAGGACTCCGAGGCCCCCGAAGAAATTGCTGCCCAAGCACCACAGGCCGACCCTGAGAAGGAACTTCTCGACGCCAGGGAAGAACTCGCCGGTCTTCGTGACAGGGTGCTGAGGATGGCTGCCGATAACGAAAACTTTAAAAAACGGGTAGAAAGGGAGCGCCTGGCCGGCTTAAAATATGCCGGAGAGACGATCTTTCGAGAAATATTACCGGTGGTGGATAACCTGGAACGAGCTATCGGACCGGGTGCGGCCGGGGGTAGCGATGTGGAGAAGAATTTTTCCGCATTGTTGACCGGTGTCCAATTGACATTGAAAAGTCTGGTCACCACCCTGGAAAAATTTGAGGTCAAAGCGGTTGACAGTGTTGGTAAGCCCTTCGACCCGCAGCATCAGGAGGCCCTGACGATGGAGGCCAGCGACACGGTTCCGGCCAATCACGTCGTTCTTGAATATGAAAAGGGCTATTTTTACAAGGATCGACTGCTGAGGGCAGCCAAGGTGGTGGTCTCCGCCGGGCCAAAATGATTTATGCGTCTGGTTTCGACCGTCTAAAAGATCCGCAAATCCCTTGACAAACAGGGGAAAGTGACAACTTTACAGGAGGTTGCTACTGCCAAGGGCAGGGCAACTGACGAATAATTGAATAATGCTGGACGGATAATAATCCGCTGAGAACGATTTAAGGAGAGAGAAGATGGGCAAAATTATCGGAATTGACTTGGGAACCACCAACTCATGTGTGGCCATTATGGATGGAGGAGAACCTAAGGTAATTGCCAATGCCGAAGGGAACAGAACCACCCCGTCGGTCGTGGCCTTTACGGATAGTGACGAGCGTTTGGTTGGACAGATTGCTAAACGTCAGGCGGTAACCAACCCGACGCGGACACTGTATGCCATCAAGCGCCTTATCGGCCGGAAGTTCACCGATCAGGAGGTCAAAAGGTCCATTGACATCAGCCCGTTTAAGATCGTCGAGGGAACCCATGGCAGCGTCTCTGTTGATGTCAATGGCAAGGTATACCGGCCGGCGGAAATCTCGGCGATGGTTCTTGCCAAAATGAAGCAGACCGCCGAGGAATACCTGGGCGAAGAGGTTACCGATGCCGTGGTCACCGTGCCTGCCTATTTTAATGATTCCCAGCGTCAGGCGACAAAAGACGCCGGAAAAATTGCCGGTCTCAACGTGCTGCGCATCATCAACGAGCCGACTGCCGCCTCGCTTGCCTACGGTCTTGACAAGAAGGCGGAAGAGAAAATCGCCGTATACGATCTTGGCGGCGGTACCTTCGACGTCTCCATCCTGGAGATCGGTGACGGTGTCTTCGAGGTCAAGTCGACCAACGGCGATACCTTCCTCGGCGGTGAGGATTTCGATATGCGCATCGTCAACTGGCTGGCTGATGAGTTCAAACGCGAGCAAGGGATCGATCTGAGAAAAGATAAGATGGCCCTGCAGCGCCTGAAAGAAGAGGCGGAAAAGGCCAAAATGGAGCTTTCCACCACCAAGGAAACCGACATTAATCTGCCGTTCATCACCGCCGATGCCTCCGGCCCAAAACATCTCAACCTGAAATTGAGCCGTGCTAAACTGGAGAGCTTGGTTGAGGACCTGGTCGAACGGACCGTCGGCCCCTGCCGTACTGCCTTGAAGGATGCCGGTCTTTCCGCCTCTGACATCGACGAGGTCATTCTCGTTGGTGGCATGACCCGGATGCCGATGGTACAGGCAAAGGTTAAGGATATCTTTGGTAAGGAACCGCATAAGGGTGTCAATCCCGACGAGGTCGTAGCCATTGGCGCGGCCATCCAGGGCGGCGTTTTGCAGGGCGACGTCAAAGACGTACTGCTCCTTGATGTTACCCCACTTTCCCTCGGCATTGAGACCCTCGGTGGTGTAACCACCAAACTGATCGAGAAGAACACCACCGTTCCGACCAAGAAAAGCCAGGTGTTCTCAACGGCTGCCGACAATCAGCCGGCTGTTTCCATCCACGTCCTCCAGGGCGAACGGGAGATGGCCGCCGACAATAAGACCATCGGCCGTTTCGAACTGTCCGATATCCCCATGGCGCCGCGCGGTGTGCCGCAGATCGAGGTGACCTTTGATCTCGATGCCAACGGTATCCTCAGCGTTTCCGCCAAGGATCTTGGAACGGGCAAAGAGCAGTCGATTCGCATTACCGCCTCGTCAGGTCTTACCAAGGACGAGATTGAGCGGATGACCAAGGATGCCGAGCTGCATGCCGAGGAAGACAAGCGCCGCAAGGAGCTGGTCGAGACAAGGAATTCGGCGGATGCGATGATTCATGCAACAGAAAAAAGCTTGAAGGATCTCGGCGATAAGGTCGATGCGGCAACCAAGAGCAATGTCGAGAAAGAGATCGCCAATGTCAAGCAGGTCAAGGATGGCGACGATGTCGCGGCCATCAAGACGGCGGTCGAGGCATTGACCCAGGCCTCGCACAAGCTGGCCGAGCTCATGTATCAGCAGGCTGCCAAAGAGAATCCCGACGCTGCTGCCGGCGGGCCCGATGCCGGGGCGAAAGGCAAGAAGAAAAACGATGACGACGTGGTTGATGCCGACTTTGAAGAGGTGAAATAAACTCAGCGGCGACTGAATCGTTATTGAAATGGGGGAGTAGGGGGCGTCGTTTCCCTACTCCCCTTTTTTTTGTTTTTACAGTATGGTATCGGACTGAAAATTACCGGTCACTTTCGAACTTTCTTTATCCAACAACGGCAGGAAACGCATGAAAATATTATCAGGTATCCAACCCTCTGGCCAACTGCACATCGGCAACTACTTCGGTATGATGCAGACAATGATCGCTCATATGGAAAGCGATGAGCTGTATGTCTTTATCGTCGATCTTCACGCCCTCACCTCGGTCCGCGAGCGGGACCGGCTGGCGACGGGGACCCTCGAAGCCGCCGCTGATTTTCTGGCACTCGGCCTCGATCCTGACAAATGTATCTTCTGGGTGCAATCGGATGTTCCAGAGGTATGTGAACTTACTTGGGTTCTGTCGACAATTGCACCGATGGGTCTGATTGAACGCTGCCATTCCTACAAGGATAAGGTGGCCAAGGGTATTTCCGCCAGTCACGGGCTGTTCTCCTACCCGGTATTGATGGCTGCCGATATCCTGCTGTACCAGGCGGAGCAGGTACCGGTCGGCAAGGACCAGAAGCAACATCTGGAGGTGGCCCGTGATCTGGCCATCAAATTTAACAACGAATATGGCCAGACCTTCGTTGTCCCAGAACCGGCAATCAACGAATCGACGGCCATCGTTCCCGGTCTGGATGGCCAGAAAATGTCCAAATCCTACGGTAATACCATCCCCATCTTCATGGAGGGCAAGGAGCTGAAGAAAAGGGTCATGGCCATTGAAACCGATGCCACCCCTGTCGAGGCGCCAAAAAATCCAGCAACCTGCAACCTCTATAATATCATGAAACTCTTCGCTTCTCCCAGCCGCATGGAGGAGATTCATGGTCTCTACGTCAATGGTGGGGCTGCTTACGGCTATCTCAAGCTTGAATTACTCGACCTGCTGAATGATACCTTTGGCGTAGCCAGACAGAAAAAGGCCGAGTTGCTCGGCGACAAGACGATGCTTCGGGCAATCCTTGAAAAAGGTCGGGATAAAGCCCGGGAGAAGGCGGTGGTGACCCTGGATTTGGTGCGTGACCGAGTCGGACTGAAATATTAATGAGGGAGGCGCTCGTGACCTACGGCATTACCCGGGGCGAGGCCCTGGAACTGGTGCGCGGCACCTTGCAGAACATTCATTTGGTAAACCATTCGCTCGCCTCTGAGGCGGTTCTGCGGGCGGTTGCCTGCCGGCTCGGTTTCGATGAAGAAAAATGGGGGCTGGCCGGGTTGTTGCACGATCTCGACTCGGAAAGTCAGCCTGATCTTGCCACCCACACCAGAGAAACGGCGGCAATTCTCAGGGAGAAAGGTGTCGATGCGGAGATTGTCGAGGCGATCCGTCTCCACAATCTCACCGCCTGGCCAGGCGAGCGGCGGACAACTCCACTGCAATTTGCCCTGGCCGCCGGCGAGACGATTACTGGCTTGATCGTTGCTGCCGCTATGGTTGTTCCGGAGAGAAAACTGGCGGCGGTAAAGGCTAAATCGGTACAGAAGCGCTACAAGGAAAAGGCCTTTGCCCGTGGCGCCGATCGTGAAATAATCGCCGAATGCGAATTGCTGGGGGTTCCTTTGGCCGAGTTCTGCCAGTTGAGTCTCCTGGCGATGCAGGGAATTGCCAGGGATATCGGGCTATAAGAACCCTGGCACTTCCGGGATGGGCATTGGTTTTTTGGCCAAATTCCCCATAACCCTTCTCAAACATTGCTCATGAACCCTACAGAAATACGGAACGTACTCAGATCCTTATTGATTTCGGCAGCTCTTTTTCTGGCTCTTTCCGGCTGTGCCGGATACTCAGGTCAGTCCTCTGCCGAACCCTATCACCACCTTGTGGTCCTAGGAGACCCGCATCTTCCCGGACGGGATATAGAAAAGAAGGAGAAGGTGCGGGAAACCATCAACTCCTGGGAAGATGTCGAGATGGTTATTGCGGTAGGTGATATCTGCTCCTTTTTTGGCACGGATGATGAGTATCAGGCGGCAAGAGAGTATTTTGATAAGCTCCACGCCCCTCTTTTTCCCATAGCCGGCAATCACGATTATTTCTATGCCCATCCAGCCGATTCCGGTGGTCAGCTGGTCGCGGGGACAAGGGCCTGGCAAGAGGAACGGCTGGAAAAGTTTAAGAATACCTTTGGGCTGTCGAGCTATTATTACAGTCGGCATGTAGGGGACTATCTGCTCATATTCTTATCTGCTGATCATGCCGAGTTCCTCTCCGGATTGTCCGACCAGCAAATTGACTGGCTGCAGCAGGAACTCGCCAACAACAAACAAACACCGACCATCATCATGTTTCACGGCCCTTTGCAGAACACCCTGAGGCGTTATCGTCATTGGGTCAATACCCCGAGTTTTGTAGCCCAACCGGCAGAAACCCTGCACGCAATTCTCGAAGACAACCACCAGGTGTTTCTTTGGGTTTCCGGCCATGTCCATACCTCACCCCTTGAAGAAAGTTTTGCCTCGCCTATCAATCTCTATGCCGGTCGGGTTACCAATATCCATAATAAGGATATGAACCGCGGCACCATCTGGACCAACTCTCTCTATCTCTATCATGATAAGGTTGTGGTGAAAACTTATAATCATGAAGAAAAGCAGTATGTTCCGCATCTTGAACGGACATTTGTGCCGCCGGAGTTTTAAGGCTTACAGAAAATTCATCTTTTAAAAACCAGGAAGAGCAATCCCTGGGGGCAAAAATTTGACAAAGACTTGTTTTTGTCAGAAGATTGGCTTGGTGAGGGTTTCAGCCGAGACAAAGTGGGAGTTGTCGCAACCTCCTTTGCGGCTGAATATGATCTGACAACGCTAATCTGAAGGTGAATGTATGCAATTTCTTCGAAATCTCAGGATCAGGACCAAGATACTCTGCGGCTTTGCAACCCTCGTTGTCATTATGGTCGTTATCGGCTTTTCCTCCTATCGTGGGATGAAGCAGATCAAGGAGAGGCTCGACAATATCTTTCTGGTTCGTCTGCCCAGCATTGACTTTCTCATTGAAGCTGACCGTGATCTCCAGCAATTACTGGTGGCGGAGAGATCGATGGTCTTTATCGATCCGGCATCGGAGAAGTATAAAGGCTTTGTCGGCGAGTATACTAAAAATTATCAACAGTCCGATGAACGCTGGAATAAATTTAAGGCACTCGCCTCTACCGAAGAAGAGAAAAAAGTCATATCGATTTATGACCAGGCAAGGACCGATTGGACAGCCACCTCCCGCAAGGTCCTAGACGAGCTGCAAAAAAATACCGACGAAGCCCGAAAGAAGGCCATTGACCTGACCCTCGGTGAGGCAAGCAGCAAATTCGAACAGATGCGCGAGCAGCTCAATGTCCTGACGGAACTGAGTCTTACCAATGCTGAAAAAGCCAGTAAAGAGGCCACCGATACCTACCGCCTGGCAATGACTGTGCTCTTGGTCACCATCGGTGTTGGTATTGTACTTGGGGTGGTCCTGGCAGGGATTATCGGCTTTTCAATTTCCCATCCGATCAATGCTGCCATGGCAAGCCTCAAAGACATTGCAGAAGGGGAAGGCGATCTTACCAAGAGCCTGCCGGCCCAGAGCAAGGATGAGGTGGGTGAGTTGTCACGGTGGTTTAACATTTTCCTAGGTAAGCTTCAGGGGATGGTCAGTGAGATTGCCATCAACGCCAAGGTAGTTAACGAGTCATCCGGAAAACTTTTGGGTATTGCTTCAAATTTGGCCGAGAATGCCGGTGCTACCTCCGGCAAAGCCAGCAGTGTGGCCTCGGCGTCTGAAGAGATGACGGCGAATATGCAGACGGTCGCGACGACCATGGAAGAGACGACGAGCAATACCACGATGATGGCCGCGGCCGTGGAGGAGATGGCGGCAACTATCAACGAAATCGCTCAGAACTCCGAGAAGGCGCGGGCTATATCGTCAGCAGCCGTACAGCAGGCATCCGCCGCTTCGGGCAAGATGGCTGATTTGGGCAAGGCAGCCAATGCCATCAGCGCCGTAACCGAGACGATTACCGAAATTTCCGAACAGACCAATCTATTGGCCCTCAATGCCACCATTGAGGCGGCAAGAGCTGGCGAGGCAGGCAAGGGTTTTGCTGTAGTTGCCAACGAAATCAAGGAATTGGCTCGTCAGACAGCTGCCGCCACTGCCGAAATTAAGGGCAAGATTGAAGGTGTGCAGGGAACGACCGTGGAAACCATTGCCGAGATTGAATCAATCGCGTCAATTATCAATAATATTAATGAAATAATTGTTACTATCGCAACTGCTATCGAAGAACAATCGGTGGCCACAAATGAGATATCCAACAGCGTTACCCAGGCCTCGGACGGTATCGGAGAGGTTAATGTCAATATTGCCCAGGGTACGGCAGTCATTGAACAGATTAGCCGGGAGATTGCCGACGTGAACAGCTCGGCCGGTGAAATCTCGAACAACAGCCGGAATATTGAGAAAAGTGCCGACGAACTTCGGCAGTTGGCGGGAAAACTCAACGCCATAATTGGCCGGTTCAAATATTAAGGCGTATTCTCAGTGGCGTTGCGTTGTTTTTGGCTTGCAAAGGCCTGTGCCAATAAGGGGTTGGTTTCGACATAGTATCGCCACTTTTTCTTGATCAACTGATGGGCGAAGGAGCGCAGATGGTCGGCCAGTTTAATGAAATGGGGGTTGCCGATGCCGTCAATGATCACCAGTTTCGGCTTTCCCGGAAAAGGATACTGGACAACCAGGTTGTGCGGGGCCGGGTCGCAGATAATGATCTGGTGAGAAAGAAGGTGTTGCAGCAGTGCTTGCAGGAGATGAAAGATTTCTTCAGGTGCAAGGCATGGCGACGCCTGGCCGGTAGCATGCATGGAGAGGGGTTGCGAGCAAGATCCGGTATGGTCACAAATCAGATCGAAGATGGCGCCGCGTCCAAGATTGGTTGAGCACCAGCCATGGAAACGGGTGAGGTGCTCAAAGGGTTTGCCCTGACGCTCGTATCGGCGCAGATACCTGATTTCCCGTTTGACGGAACGTTGTCTCCTCGGGTTATGGATGATCTTGATGCACCGGTCGTCACTGTGTGGATGGCGGTAAACATGGCGGACCCCACCGCTGCCGATCAGGAGACTGTGGTCGAGATAGAGAATGTTTCTTTCTTTCACATCATGACAACTGGTTAAGGAATTTAGCCCTAGTACCTCGTAAAGGCCTGGCTCAGGAGAATGCAGTTTAGTGACTGCATTCTCCTTGAGGAGGTCTCATCATCACTCTGCAGCAATTGTCGTAGCAGGAATCTTACCGCGACGCCTGGTAAACAGCCGGATCACCACAACAAAAAACAGCGGAATAAAAAAGATGGCGAGAGCGGTCGCAGACAGCATGCCGCCTAAAACACCGGTGCCAATGGCGTGTCGGCTGTTGACACCGGCGCCGGTGCTGATGGCGAGAGGGAGAACGCCAAGCATGAAGGCAAGGGAGGTCATCAAAATGGGACGAAGACGTTGCCTGCAGGCCTTGACGGTGGCCTCAACCAGATCTTTGCCCTTATCATAACGCCTTTTGGCGAACTCTACGATGAGGATGGCGTTTTTCGCTGAAAGTCCGATAGTGGTCAATAGACCGACCTGAAAATACACGTCATTCTCAAGCCCCCGGGTATAGGTGGCGAGCAGGGCGCCGAGGACACCAATGGGTACCGCCAGCATGACCGAGAAGGGGACAGACCAGCTTTCATAAAGGGCGGCAAGCGACAGAAAAACCACCAGCAATGAAATGGCGTACAGGCCTGGAGCCTGGGTACCGGCCTGGACTTCCTGGAAAGATGCCCCAGTCCATTCGTAGCCGATACCGACTGGCAACTTCGCGACCATTTGATCGATCAACTGCATGGCATAACCACTGGATTTGCCAGGTGCGGCCTCGCCGACGATCTCAAAGGCTGGATTACCGTTATAGCGCTCAAGCCGCGGCGAACCGTAGGTCCACTTGCCTTTAGTGAAGGTTGAAAAGGGAACCATTGCTCCTTTGGTGTTACGGACATACCACAGACCAAGATCCTCTGGCTGCATGCGGAAGGGGGCATCAGCCTGCAGGTACACCTTCTTTACCCGACCCTGATGCAGGAAGTCATTTACATAACTTGAGCCCCAGGCGATGGAAAGAGTGGCGTTGAGATCAGCAATGCCAACACCCTGGGCCATGGCCTTTTCATAATCGATATCGACGTTGTACTGGGGGGTATCCTCCATGCCGTTGGGTCTGACCCGGGTGAGTTCTGGGTTTTTGGCGGCCATGCCCAGCAGTTGATTTCGCGCCTCGAGGAGTTTTTCGTGCCCCAAGCCTCCACGATCCTGAAGGAAAAAGTTGAAGCCGGTAGAGGATCCGAGGGCTGGGATAGCCGGGATATTAAAGGCGAAAACCATTGCCTCCTTAATCTGCGAAAAGCTGCCCATAGCCCGGCCGATAATTGCCTTTACCGATTGTTGGGGCTCAGGTCGTTCTTTCCAATCCCGCAATTGAGCAAAGACCATACCAATGTTTTGACTCTGTCCGGCAAAACTAAAACCGGCAACGGCAAAGGCGGATTTTACATTGGCGGCTTCCTTGGTGAGGTAGTGGTCTCGAACCGTATTCAAAACCTTTTGGGTGCGTTCCAAGGTGGCGCCGGCGGGGAGCTGTACCATGGTGAGGAAGACACCTTGGTCTTCCTCAGGGATAAAGGAGGTCGGCAGTTTGGTGAAAAAGAAGGTCATACCACCGATCAACAGGAGATAGACAATAGTAAATCTACCAGTTCTCTTAAGGACATAGGTAACACCACCTCGATACCTGTCGGCATTTCGCTCAAAAAAACGGTTGAACCAGCCGAAGAAGCCGCGCTTTTGCAGGTGTTCCCCTTTATGAACCGGTTTTAGAAGGGTAGCGCAGAGGGCAGGGGTAAGGATTAAAGCCACAAGTACAGAAAGAATCATGGCGGAAACGATAGTCAGCGAGAACTGCCGATAAATAGCCCCGGTGGAACCACCTATGAAGGCCATCGGTACAAAGACAGCGGAGAGAACCAGGGCAATCCCGACAAGGGCACCGGTGATCTGGTCCATGGACTTGCGAGTCGCTTCCAGGGGCGAAAGGCCTTCTTCGGCCATGATTCGTTCGACATTTTCAACAACGACAATGGCATCGTCGACGAGAAGGCCGATGGCAAGCACCAGGCCGAACATGGTCATGGTGTTGATCGAGTAACCAAACACTGCCATAACACCAAATGTGCCGAGCAGGACAACGGGCACTGCGATGGTGGGGATGAGGGTTGCCCGGAAATTCTGGAGGAAAAGGTACATGACCAGAAAAACCAGGATGATTGCCTCAATAAGGGTTTTCACTACCTCCTGGATCGATATTTTGATAAATGTTGTGGTATCATATGGATACACTACTTTTACCCCTGCTGGGAAGTAGGGTTCGAGCTGGGCGATTTTCGCCTTCACCGCTTCGGCAGTGGCCAAGGCATTGGCTCCGGTGGCAAGCATAATCGCCATACCGGCAGCAGGTTGATTATTAAACGTGCTGATTGCAGAGTAATTTTCGGCACCAATCTCGACCCGAGCGACGTCCTTTAAGCGAATCTGGGCGCCATCAGGTTTGACCTTGAGAAGGATCTCGGAAAATTCCTCCGGGGAGCTCATCATGGTCTTGGCCATCATTGTGGCACTGACCTGCTGACCGGCGACAGAGGGAGCGCCGCCAAGATTGCCGACAGCAACTTGATGGTTCTGGGCTTTAATAGCACTGGCAATATCACTTGGTGTCAACTGGTAACTCTGCAGTTTGTTGGGATCAAGCCATATACGCATGGCATACTGGCTGCCGAAGACCTGTATACTGCCGACTCCGGGTGTCCTGCTGAGTGGGTCACGCAGGGTGGTGACCATATAATCGCCCAGGTCAAAATTGACCATACTGCCGTCAGTGGAAATCAAACCAACGATCATCAAAAAGGTTGAATTTGACTTGTTGACCTGAATGCCTTCCTGCTGCACCTCTTGCGGCAGGAGTGCCATGGCCTGTTGCAGCTTGTTCTGTACCTGTACCTGAGCGATATCGGGATTGGTTCCGGCCTCAAAAGATAAGGTGATCGTGACATTGCCCGAGGAGGAGCTTTCCGATTTCATATAGAGAAAATGGTCCAGACCGGACATGCTCTGTTCGATGATCTGGGTAACACTGTTCTCAATGGTTTGAGCGGAAGCGCCGGGATATTTGGTGGTTATTCGAACCGATGGCGGGGCGATTTCCGGATATTGGGATACCGGCAGCTTGGTAACCGAAAGGGCTCCAGCGAGCATTATAACAATGGCGATAACCCACGCAAAAATAGGGCGATCGATGAAAAATCTAGCCATAGCTTATTCCACCTTCTTTGCAGGGGACTGTCCAGCCGGTGATGATTGCGCCTGGGAATCAGATACGGCCGTGACAACCTTCACCGGTGCTCCTGCTTTGATTTTTTGTAGACCAGCGGTGATGAGTTGCTCGCCATCCACCAGACCCTTTGTTATCACGATCTGATCTTCGACATTTTGTCCGGTTTCAACCAGACGAGCTTCGACAATCGACTGGCTGTTCACCAGCATAACCATGGCCTGTCCCCGGTTATTGCGGACAATACTGGATTGTGGAACCAGGATAGTTTTGAGGGGTTGATCAGATGTCAGCCTGGCGCGGACGAACATGCCTGGCAGCAGTTCATGTTTCGGGTTATCGATGATTGCACGTATGGTCACGGTACCCGTTGATTGATCAACTGAAACATCAGAAAACTCAAGGACACCGGGTTCACTGTAAACCGAATTATCGTCAAGGACGACTCTGACCTCGGTTTTGGCAATTTCAGCCCTTTCGATGGTTTTTGATAAAAGCTTTCTTTTCAGTTCCATGAGTTCGTTGGAAGATTGGCTGACATCGACATAGAGACGATCGACTTGCTGAATGGTTGCAAGGGCGGTTGCCTGCTGTGCTGTGACGAGGGCTCCTTCGGAAACGAGAGATTTGCCAATGCGACCGGCAATCGGTGCCACCACACGGGTATACTCGAGATTGATTTTGGCATTTTGCACGGCAGCCTTCGCTGCTGCCACCTCTGCTAAAGTCTGTTTCCAGCTGGCTTCGGTGTCTATTTGTTCCTGCTCACTTACCGCTTTGTTGCGAGCAAGGGTCATGTACCGGGTAGATCGCAACCTGGCTGAATATTCCACCGCTTCAGACTTCGCCAATGCGGCTTCGGCGCTGGCCAGTGTTGCCTGGTAGGTCGCCGCATCAATCTGATATAATAACTCTCCGGCTTTTACAACACTGCCTTCGGTGAACAAACGTTTCTGAACGATGCCGCTCACTTGTGGCCGAACCTCAGCGATCCGGTAGGCTGCTGTTCGCCCTGGTAGTTCAACAGTAAGAGAAGTTGGGTTTGAAGTAACTGTGATGGTATTGACTTCAAATACCGCCGCGCCTGATTGACTGGGGGGAGGGGTTTGTTTGGAGTCCTTGCAAGAAAAGAGGAAAAGCCCCACTGTAACGGCAAGCACCGATGACAAGAATTTATTTGTATGAGTTTCCATAGGTACACATCCTTAAAAGTACAAGACCAAGACGGCCAAAATGGATGAAAGGTTATTGTTTTATCGCATCCCAACAGGCATCAGACATCCGCTGCATCATAGGTTCGTCAAGTTCTATAAATCCGAATATATGGTCGCGAGTAACTGAAATGAGGCTGCCGATAAAAAAGGCAAACAAAAGGACAATAGGCAGGTCTTTGATTACTCCTGCGGCAATACCTTGTTCAAAAAGGTCTTTAATCGTTTCGTTGCCATTATCGTGATCGGTTCGCGCAAAGATTTTGTCGCGACGGAGAGCAACGCCGTAAGGTGAATCATAAAATTGGCCAAGAAATTTAAATTCCAAGGGATTAGAAATAAAAAAACTGATGAGGCTCGTGTAATAATGGTCGAGACGCTGGCGAATCGATTGATCGGTCGGGTAGTCCTCCATTAGGACCTTATTTAACCGTGTTTCGATATCATGGAAGACCTCCTTGATCAGCTGGTCTTTATCAGCGAAATACCGGTAAATAGTCCCAGTACCGACACCTGCTTTCGTGGCGATCATTGCTGTCGGAGAGCCATGAAAGCCATTCTCAGCGATTAGATCCATGGCGGCTTTGAGAATAGCTGTACGCTTGTCAATATTCGAGTTACTCATAAGTACTACCGATTTGATGACCAGAGGAAGGGGAGTGAATGTTCAGTCCATGCCTATACCGCAGAAAAAAAACCATGTCAAGAGCTATTCATGAAGGCTTGCGGTACTAAATAGCGAGGAGTCCGACAAATATTTACGGTTGCATCAGTATTGCCGGGGAATTATGTGAAAAACCGGTGGACAATCACATAACCGCTTGAACTGCTATCGTAGTAATTTCAAGAAATTTATTTGGCATAACACCCATGGCAATAATTACCACGATAAGGAAAACAGATAGCAGAGTATTCACCCGGCTAGAGGCAACCTGCCCTCTGTCCTCACTGTCCGTACAAAAAGTGACCCTTACTATGGATAAGTAATAATAGATAGCGATTGCGGTGTTCAAAGCGGCAAGAACAACCAAGAGGAGATGGCCTTGTTTGAATGCACCCAGAAGTAGGAGAAATTTACCAGAAAAACCAACGAATGGTGGGATGCCGGCCAAGGCAAAAAGCCCAATAGTCAGGGTGATGGCAAGCAGAGGGTTACGTTTGTGTAAGCCTGTAAGATCCTCTATTGCGACATTACCTCCCTGTTTAGAAACGCTACAAATCACCAGAAAACAGGCAAGATTCATAAAGGCGTATCCAATAATGTAATAAATCGCAGTGGCATATCCGGTGTCATCAAGGGTGAGCAAACCAACCAGTACGAAGCCGGCGTGGGCAATACCTGAGAATCCAAGAAGGCGCTTGGCATCCTTTTGCACGAGGGCGGAGAGGTTACCGTAAAACATGGAGAGTAGGGCGCAAAGAACCAGGATATTAACAATCACTTCCCGTTCGGCGCTGATGAGGGTCATGGTGCGGACTAAGAGGGCCACAGCAGCCAACTTCGGGACAGCTGCAATAAAGGAGGTTGTTTCATTGGCCGCGCCTTCATAGACATCCGGAACCCAAAAGTGAAAGGGAAAGAGTGCCAGCTTGTAGAAAAAACCCGAAAGAACAAGAGCAATGGCGACCAAGGCAGCAGGCTGGGTGTAAGCAAGGCTGAGCTTTTCAATTATTACGGAAAGATGTGTTGATCCGGTAATACCAAAGAGATAGCTCATACCAAAGAGCATAAATCCGGTGGCCATAACCCCAAAGAGCAAATATTTAATACCTGCTTCCGCCTGGGCACCCGAAGCGGATGCATTTTTACGCATCGGTACCATGATATAGACTGAAAAAGAAGAAAGCTCCAATGACACGAAGATTGCGAGAAGCTCAACACTGGACACAAGCATCATCAGTCCTAATACCGCCACAAACATAAAAAGATAATATTCAGACTGTACTTTCTCGGCAACACCAGCGAGCCGATCGCTAAAAACAAGAACTATTAGGGTTGTAAGTGCGATAATAAATTTAAAGAGTTGAGAAAAGAAATCGACTCTATAAGCCTGGTAAAAGAGTTCTCCTTCACTTTGCAGACAAGCCAGGGTGACGAGTACAACAAGGGCGGATAAAGTAATAGCCACGTTTTTAATCTTAGTACTGTTTGGTTTACTCAAACTAAGACAGAAAAAAACCAGGCTGACTCCTAATAATGTCAATTCGGGGAGAAATAGCATTGTATTACCCTTACGCGGTCGTTGTTGGTTATACTCTTATTGAAAAATCGATCCGGCGGCTGCAACTGCTGATTGTGCTTGATGTGCATCAAACTGTTGAAGAAGCTGGGTTACGCTTGTATGGATCAAGTCGATGAAGGGCTGCGGTCCAAGGCCGATCCAGAAAACAAAGAAGAGAAACGGTGCAAGTACTACTATTTCACGGCTATTCAGATCAGTAATCCAGGATTGATCAGGGTTATTTGTGCCGCCCCAAATAATTTTCTGGAGCATGCGCAGCATATACGCAGCAGCCAGAACCGCTCCGGGGATCGAGGCGAGGGCTAAATAGGGAAATTGCTGCAGAGCGGTGTCAAATGAGAAGGCACCGGCGATTATCATGAACTCGCCAACGAAGCTATTCGTTCCTGGAAAACCAAATGACGACAGTGAGAAAAAGGCCAGAAAGGTGATATATATCGGCATGTATTTGCCGACACCGGTCGCTGAACGAAGCTCTCTACTGTGGGTTCTCTCATAGATCATGCCAACACAGAGAAACAGCGCACCGGTGGTTATACCATGGTTGACCATCTGCAGGATAGCGCCCTCTATTCCCTGAACATTTAAAACAAAAATACCCAATGTAACAAAACCCATGTGACCGACCGAAGAGTAGGCGATCAGCTTTTTCATGTCACTTTGGGCGAGTGCCGTGAAACCACCGTAAATGATTCCGGCGATTGACAGCCAGAGGACGTAGGGCATGAGAATTATGGTTGCCTCCGGGGTTATGGGCAAGGCAAACCGGAGAAAACCGTAGGTACCCATCTTCAGCAAAATGCTTGCAAGAATTACTGAGCCGGCGGTCGGTGCCTCGACATGGGCAGCGGGTAACCAGGTATGGAAGGGAAACATCGGTACCTTGATGGCAAAAGCAAGAAAGAAGGCAAGGAACAGATAGAGTTGGGCTGTAATGGGATAATCCTTCCACATCATGTCCGGGATAAAGAAGCTGAAATTATTGGCTGAATAGAGCCAGATAATTCCAACCAGAAGGAGAATTGATCCGGCAAGGGTATATAGGAAAAATTTTATGGAGGCATAAATCTTCCTTGGACCGCCCCAAATCCCAATAAGCATATACATGGGGATCAGCATCGCTTCCCAGAGTATGTAAAAGAGAACAAAATCAAGGGCCACAAAGACGCCGATCATCGCCGTTTCCATAATCAGAAGACAGGCCATAAAGGTTTGTACGCGGGTCTTGATATAGGACCAGGATGCCAGGACACAAAATGGCATGATAAGAGTAGTCAGAAGAATCAGGAGGATGGAAATGCCATCAACACCAACGATATAGTTAATGTTAAATGAGTCGATCCAAGCATGTTTCTCCGCAAATTGGAATTTGCTGGTAGTTTTGTCAAAATCAAAAACTAATCGTAATGACAGCAGAGCGACAAAACTGGTGATAGCAAGCGTATAATAGCGGCACACTTCTTCCTGTTTAATAAACAGAAGCAGCAGGGTTCCTGCCAGTGGCAGAAATATCAGCACACTTAGAATAGGGAAGCCGGAGTTAATCAATAGTTGATCCATTACCAGTAATCCTTGAGTTCAATAGGGTTTAGAGGCAGACATAGGAAACGAGTAGAATAGCAGCAAAGGTTATCGAATAAAAGATTGTCTGCTGGATATGCCCTTTCTGCAAAACACCGGAAATTCTGCGCCCAAAAGCCTGTACACAGTGGGCAGTGCCGTCAACGACACCATCGATTCCATGCCAGTCAAACCATGACCAGAATTTTGCGGTAACCATTAACGAATAAAGACCGACAACTCGGTATGCGCATCCCCATGCATTGTCCACCCATTGGATGGGGTTCTGAGCGAGCCAGAGAAAGCCCCGGCCGGCAAAACGATAGAACCAATCCAGATCCAAACTGATGGTCGCCTTGGCACCAAGTTTATCTTTAAGAAAAATGAAAGCAATCGCGGTAAACGCGAGGATCTGCAAAGTTTCGCTGAGATGATATGATCCGTAGGGGTGGTAGGCTACCTCGGTGTTGGGGAGCATGTTATAAAGGAACGGCAGGTAGGATCCGACAAGCAAACACAAAAAGGCAGCCATGGCCATGGCCATGTGCATATTCCAAGGTGGATCCGAAGCCTTTTCTCGTGTCTCGACGGAGCAACGATCTTCGCCAAAGAATATCAAATAGGGCAGTCGGAGTCCGGCAACGAGGAAGGTACCGATTGAGACGAGGGTCAGTAAGAAACCAGCAACATAAAGGTGGGACTCAAAACTTGCCGAAATAATCATCGACTTCGAAACAAAGCCCGAAAAGAATGGGAAGGCGGAGACTGAAATCCCCCCAATCACCATAAAAAATAAGGTGTTGGGCATTCTTCTATAAAGTCCGCCTAGTTCAGTAAATTTGCTTTTTCCGGTACTGTGAATAATCGCGCCAGCGGCCATGAAAAGGAGCCCCTTGTAAAGGATATGGGCGAAAGCGTGCGCACAGGTACCATTGATAGCCAGTGCTGTTCCAATTCCGACACCAGCAACCATGTAGCCAACTTGACTAACAATTTCCCAGCCAAGCAATTTGCGGATATCATTTTCCAGCATTGCATAAATAATCCCGTATATTGCCATGACAACGCCAAGAACAATAAGTACATCAAAACCGGCAAATGCCCGGGCAAGGGTGTAGACTGCGGTTTTGGTAGTGAAAGCACACATGAAAACTGCGCCAGTAACCGTTGCCTTGCTGTAAGCGTCTGGAAGCCATGAATGAAGTGGCGGAACGGCAGCATTGAGCATAAGTCCAGCCATGATAAGCCATGTATATAGTTGCGTGTTTTGTTCCTCAAGATGAACAAAGGAAAGATCGCCGGTTACCTGGTAGCGCAGGACAAAGCCAAGCAGGAGGAGAACACCGCCAAAGGTGTGAACTAACAGGTAGCGGTAACCTGCGGCCAAGGCCCCCTCATCCTTGTTGAACCAGATAAGGAAGGTAGAGGCAAAGGCCATGATTTCCCAGAAAAGAAAGAGAACAAGGTAATCACCGCTGTAGATAACACCAAGACTGCCGGCGACATAAAACCACGCTGCAATGTGTTGCCAGTTATCTCTTACATGAAGGCCATATACTGTCCCGATGATTGCCATGAGAGACATTATAAAACCGAATATAATCGATAGTTTATCGACCCGCCCAAAGGTGAGAGTCCAATGATCCATGAAAGGGACTACGCCGTACACACCTGGATTCCAGTTGAGATACAGGACATCCAAAAACGTCAAAATCGGTACACAGCAGAGATAGAGCTTACGAAAGGGCTCTTTGATGCATGGCAGCAAAATGGCGCCAAATATCAAGATCAGGGCCGGATGAATAAAACTACTTGTCATAGTAATCCTCACGGGTCTGTATTCCACATTTTCCAAACAACCTGGCGAAGATGATCAGTACACAACAGGAAATGAGTGTGAAAATCGCCCAGAAACCTGGGATATATTTTTCCATCCAGGTGTGCGCATGGCTGGAATCGGCACCAAGAATCGTCCAGACCAGCATGATCGCGACAGCTATCATGCCGAGAATTTTCACGGTTTTCAGCCTTTCATTGAGGTAATCTATTAATTGAGTAATCATCCTGTTACCACCTTTACAAAATGCATCATAAAATCAGGGTAAATACCTATAATTATTGAGATAGCGCAGGCGATGAGAATTGGAATAAGCATCGCTAAAGGAGCTTCTTTAATGCCGGTGTACGGTTCGTTTTCCGGGCGTTTGCCAAAAAATGCCTTGTAGGTTATAGGGGCGAAATATGCGGCATTGAGCATGGTGCTGGCGATAAGAATGAGAAGTATGCCGATTTGATGTGCCTGAACCGAGCCAACCAGTAAATTCCATTTGGTAATAAAGCCGGCAACGGGCGGTGCGCCAATCATGCTGAGAGAGGCAATGGCAAAGGCGCCGAAAGTAAAAGGCATAGTCTTGCCGAGCCCTTCCATTTCCGAGATAAGTTTCTTGTGAGTTGCCACATAGATAGCACCGGCGCAAAAGAACAGGGTGATCTTCGAAAAGGCATGGTTAACAATATGAATCAAACCGCCTTGAATACCAGGCTCGGTAAGGAGGGCCACACCCATGACGATATAAGACAGCTGGCTGACCGTTGAATAAGCAAGCCGCGATTTCAGGTTATCTTTCGAAAGCGCGATTACTGAAGCAGCAATTACGGTAAAACCAACAAAATAGGCAGTCGGTATTCCGAGGTTTAATGCATGCATGGTATCGGTGCCGAAAACGTACAGCATAACCCTCGTAGTGCAGAAGACACCAACCTTGACAACTGCCACCGCGTGAAGCAAGGCTGAAACCGGGGTTGGAGCAACCATTGCCCCCGGTAACCAATGATGAAAGGGCATTATACCATTCTTAGCAAACCCGAATATACAGAAAATATAGAGCATTATCACCAAAGTAGAGTTCACACTTTGGGGGAAAATGCCGGTTGAGATGTTCGGGGCAAAATCCAGGGTTCCCGTCAGCACATAAATCAAAATCATAGCCGGCAGGAGAAATGCCTTGGCGGTCGCGGTCAGATACACCAGATATTTTCGACCACCATTGTACCCCTCATCATCCTGATGATGGGCAACCAGCGGGTAGGTGCACACCGAGACGATCTCATAAAAGAGGTACATGGTAAAAAGGTTGTCGGAAAAGGCAACTCCAATAGCCCCGAATATAGCCAGGGCGAAACAGGCATTAAAGCGAGTCTGGGCATGTTCCTTGAGGCCGCGCATATACCCCATAGAGTAAAAGACCGCTATAGTCCAAAGCGATGACGCGACAAGGGCAAAAATCATCGACATCGAGTCGGCACGCAGAGTAACGGACACTCCCGGCAAAATGGTGAACATTTTAAAGATCAATGTCTTGCCATTCCAAACGGCTGGAACCATCGAACCTACGACCAGTAAAAGCAGGATGGACGAGACAGAAGAAATCGCCTCTCTGATGTTTTCCTTGTCACCCTTCAGCATTACTCCCAAAGTACCGACGAGAGGGATGAGCAGAGCTAAAAGCAATTTATAATCCATTCCCAATGGCTCCATGACTAACCTTTAAGTTTCGCGGTGTCTTCCGCGTCGATAGATTTGAAGTGCCCGTAGACAGCAATGATAATGCTTAATCCAATGGCTGCTTCTGCAGCAGCAATTGCCATAATGAACAAGGTGAAAATTTGTCCAGCAACTGGATCCGGTGCAGTAAATCTGTTGAATGCCATGAAGTTAACTGAGGCACCGGCGAGGATCAATTCCGCAGCGATAAGCATGCCGATCAGGGTTCGACGAGTAACAATGCCATATAATCCCATGCCGAAAAGCATCGCACCGATTACCAAGTAGGTATTCAAGTCATTGTATAATCCAAACAAAGACATTAGTTTTCCCTCCCTTGCCGGGCTATTACAAGAGCTCCGATGATTGCCACAAGTAGAACAATAGAGATAAGCTCAAACACCATTGAATATTCTGTCAAAAGCTGCAAGCCGATGCTTTTCATCGATCCGTCAGTAATTTTCTGATGTACCGGCCATTCCGTTTTAAGAGCAAGGACGGTAAATCCTCCGGTACAAAGGGCAGCGGTCGAGAAGCCTAAAGGTCCGGCAAGAACACTGGAAGGCCCAACCTTCTTTTTTTCTTCAGGAGCTGCAAGCATGATAGCAAATGAAATGGTTACCGCCACCGCGCCCACATAAATGAGGATTTGCATCATTGATACGAAAGGGGAGTTGAGGAAGAAGTAGAGCGCGGCAACACCAATGAAGCAAACAACCAGCCCTGCTACCGAGCGGACAAGTCTTTCGGAGTTGCAGGCAATCAGGCCACCGATCAGGGTAATTGCCACCATTATTAAGAAAACTATTCCAACCAGGCCTTCGACGCTGAAAAGAGCCGGGGAAGTAAGAGCAGATGGATTCATTTATGCCTATCCTCCAGACGTTTCAGAAGATCAAAATAGAAATCTTCTTTTTTGGTGCTTGCCAGGTTGTAATCTTTGGAAAAGTCAATGGCACCGAAAGTACACGATTCCACACAGGATCCGCAGAGTGAGCACTTGGTGAAATCGAGCTGATACTTGGTGAGAACCTTCTTCTTCCCACCTTCTGGTTTCTCCCCGGCAAGAGATATGCAATCTGAAGGGCAGGCCTTCTCACATAAACCACATACCACACACTGGGGATTGCCCTCCTCATCTTCGACGAGCTCAATATGTCCCCGGTACTTTGCAGACATTGTCAGCGTTTCATATGGGTATGACACGGTAACCGTCGGTTTGAAGAATTCCTTGAAGGTGATCCCCATACCAATGAACAGGCTCATCAAGCCATTGAAAATCTCCGAAAAATAAGCAACCATCTCAAAATACCTTAATTAATCCTGCAGTAAGCAGCAGGTTGAACAGGGAAACCGGAATAAGAATTTTCCAGCTGAGATTCAAAAGGCCGTAAATGGTCGTGCGAGGAAATGTCCAGCGAATCCAAATAAAAGTTGCGATCAGCAGGTACAATTTTAAGATAAACCACCAAATTCCCGGGAAGAGCCCAAAGGGACAGGACCATCCGCCGAGGAAGAGGATGGTGGTCATACAGGAGCCGACGACGATATTGGCATATTCCCCCATGAAGAAAAGACCAAAGCCCATGCTGCCGTATTCAGTATGAAAACCGGCGACGAGCTCGCTCTCGGCTTCGCCAAGATCAAAGGGAGCCCGATTTGTTTCGGCAAGTGTGCATATGAAGAAGATAAGAAAAGAGGCCGGCATTAAGATATTATGAGAGTTGCCGAGCAGAGGGAAAATATTCCAGTGCAGGATGGAGGCGCTTTGCTGTTGCACAATTTCCATGAGATCCGTCGAGCCGGCAATCATAACCACGGTGATAGTGGTGATAAGCATTGGGATCTCATAAGCTACAGCCTGGGAAACCGCGCGAACGGAAGACATCATCGAATATTTATTCCGTGAGCTCCAGCCGGCGTACAATAACGACATGCTGCCCATGGAGGCGAAAGCAAAAATCATCAGCACGCCAACATTCATGTTCTTGGCAACCACTGAATCACTGAATGGGATCGTCACAAAGCTCATGATTGCCGGAAACATCGCCAGCACCGGAGCAGCTATAAACATTATTTTATCTGCACCGCCGGGAATGGTCAGCTGTTTGGCCATCAATTTAATGCCATCAAGAGGCGGTTGGAGCAGGCCAAAGGGTCCGTTGATGTTTGGCCCAGGACGCCTCTGGATGCGCGCCGCACCTCTTCGTTCGGCCCAAACCAGGTATGCTGCATTGAGGGCTGCGAAGGCAATGGCCAGAATAACCGCCACAATGACATTCAGTAGAGTTAAGCTCATAGTTCTATCCTTATTACCTGTCTATTTCCGGAATAACCAGATCAAGACTTCCCATAAATGCCAATGCATCCATAATCATCATACCTCGGCAGGCCTCATCAAACAGATGCATGTTAGAGTATGTTGGCGAGCGCAGCTTTAAGCGATACGGGTTCTTCCCTCCATCACTGACCAGACGGACACCGAAGCTCCCCCGAGCTGTTTCTACCGCCTGGTAGTAATCACCAGCTGGCGGTTTGATAATTTTTGGTTTTTTCTCCGGCATAATCGGACCGCCGGGCAGTTTGTCGAGGCCCTGTTCGACAATACGCAGCGACTGTTCGATTTCAGCCATGCGCACCATATAGCGGGCCAGAGAATCACCCTCATGATAAACGGGAACATCAAAATCAAACTCCGGGTATACAGAATACGGCTCATTTTTGCGCACATCAAAGTTGATGCCGGATCCTCTGGCAACAGCGCTTGATGCGCCGTATTTTCTGCACATTTCTTTACTGAGAGGGGCAATACCTTCAAGCCTCTTCCGGAAGATAATATTTCCCGTAACCAACTTATGGTATTTGGCAAGAGACTTGCGCATGCGAGGAATGAAGCGCCTGGCGGCCGATATAAAATCGTCATCAACATCATTATACAATCCACCAAAACGGAAATAGCAATATGTCAGGCGCGATCCGGTCACTGCCTCAAGCATGTCAAGGATATGTTCGCGATCCTGCAATGCGTACATTAAAGGGCTAAATCCCCCAAGGTCCATGACAAAGGCACCGAACCAGAAAAGGTGTGAGGCAATGCGGTTCAATTCGACCATGATCGCCCTGATATATTCGGCCCGTTCGGGAACGACAATTCCGGACGCCTTTTCGATAAGCAAGACATGTCCATGGCTGTAGCCAAGCGCTCCGAGGTAGTCCATGCGGCTGAGGTTCATGAGGAACTGCGGATAGGTCTTCAGCTCGCCCATTTTCTCATGCATACGGTGGATGTATCCAATGACTGTTTCGGCGTTAACAATATATTCTCCGTTCATTTCCATCTTGACTCGCAAAACACCGTGAGTCGCGGGATGTTGCGGGCCAACATTAAGAATGAAGGTCTCGTCCGGTTGGAGCACTATGGGAGAATTCATGCCTTGAAATCCTTTAAAAGAGGGTGAAAATCTGCATCTTCCGGAAGGAGGAGAGGAATGAGATGGGGATGGCCAGAAAATTTGATTCCAAAGAAATCATGGGTTTCACGCTCATGCCAGTTTGCACCCGCATACACCCCTGTTATGGTAGGAACAACTGGAGCTTTGCGATCAACTCTCGTACGAATTACCACACGGCATAGGTCAAAGTCATAACGGCAAAAATCGTAGACGACCTCTAACTGATTGTCGGCAATCCAGTCCACACCAGTTATGCTTTCTAAAAAGAATTCAGCATCGTCAAGAATAGTAACCGCTTCAACTAATTGAGCGGTGGATACCTGGGCATCCAAATGATAGCCATGTATGGAATAATCACGTTCCATCAACCCATTTTCACGAGGCGGAGTTGGTGTTTTGGTCTTGGCACCCTGTTCGTCTTCGGGGGGTGGTGCAGGGGTTGGTACCGGTTCAATCGCAGGAAAGAGACTCTGCAGAGTCGATTTCAATTTTTCACAAATCATTTTCTTATGCTCCAAGGGAGACTCGTAAAAATCCTCATCAATGGTAATGGTTTTGTTGGCAAGCCGCTTGAAAACTAAGCAGCTTCAGGGTTTTTCCATCTTTTCCAACCGGAAACCAGATGCTCGAGTTCTATAATTCCTTGCAAAAGTGCTTCTGGGCGAGGCGGACATCCAGGGATGTACACGTCGACAGGCAGAAACTGATCAGCACCTAAGATAATGCTGTATTGCCCCTCAAAAGCAAAAGGCCCGCCGGAAATGGCGCAGTTGCCAAGTGCCATAACCCATTTCGGTTCGGGCATTTGATCATAGAGCGTCTTAATGCCCGGCATCATTTTTTTGGTGATAGTGCCGGCGACGATCATAACGTCGCTTTGCCGGGCAGAAGGACGGAAAACCTCAGCTCCGAACCGTGACATGTCGAAACGGGCGCAGCCGGTTGCCATCATTTCGATAGCACAGCAGGCGATACCAAAGGTTAGGGGCCAGAAAGAATTGACCCTGCCAATGTTGATAAGTTTGTCTGCCAGGGCAAATTGTACTACTGACGAAGGAATGTCTTGCGTTCCCACTTAAATACTCCCTTAATCCATGCATAAACTAATGCGAGTGACAGTATACCGACAAAAAGGACTATTTCCACAAAATCACGGATAGAAGACGCAAAAAGTGCGTCATTAAAAGCAATGGCAACAGGAAAGAGGAAAAGCACATCAACATCAAAGGCTAGAAAGATCAGGGCATACAGATAGAAAACCACCCCATAGCGAATCCAGCTGTCGCCAATGGGATCCATGCCACACTCAATAAACTGGCTGGCTTTATTACTTAACTGCCTGGTTTTTCGGGGCATGAACAGATAGACAATGGCAATTGGACCGAGTGCAAAAGCAAGTCCGCCTAATGTGAACGAAGCAATCCACAGAACATGCTCCAGGTAAAGAAAAGTATTGAACTGGTTTTCCATAGTGAACTCCCCTAAGTGACAACATCGGCAGTGATGATGTTGTGAATTTACTACAATGACGAGCAATGCACTTCAATTTTATTGATCCGGCGCATAACTTAAATAATTGTAACAGGTGTGTCAATAACAAATTCACACATTAGAATTTGTAATTATTTTACTGTCTTGTCCAGCTATTGCCTCGAAATACTTGATTAAAAAAGGAGCTTGTTAATATACTAACAAATGCTATAGTGCCAGAGGTTGTAAAAATTATTTCACAACGAAGGTAGACAAAAAAATCATTAATTGGTGTTTGGAGTCACGCTATGTCGATCACTTTGAGACAGCTTGAAATATTTATCGCAGTTGCTGAAACTGCGCAAGTAACAAAAGCAAGTAAGAAACTTTTTGTTACCCAGTCTGCTGTAAGTATGGCTTTGGCTGAGTTGGAAAATCAGCTTGGAGGCTCGCTTTTTGACAGGCACGGCCGAAGTTTGCTGCTGAATGCCAGAGGAAGATTTCTTTTGCCCCTTTCTAAAGATATTATCTGCCAGGTTGGAAATATTGAAACGGTCATGTCGGAACGTAATGATAAACTTGACGGATGTATAGAGGTTGTGGCTAGCACTACCTTAGGAAACTATATCCTACCGTACCTTATTGGGGCCTTCAAAAGGGTTCATCCGAATGTTCACGTCAATATGCTGGTATATAACACAAGACATGCAGAGCAGATGGTTTTTGATAAGGAAATGGATATTGGTTTCGTTGAAGGTCCACTTTCTGGTCGCGAAGAGATTCTGTTCCGCCCTTGGTTTGAAGATGAGCTGCTCGTTCTTTGTGGACCAACTGATCCACTTGCTCACAATGAGATGTTTGATATTACTAAAGATCTCAAAGGGAAGAAATGGATTATGCGAGAAAAGGGTTCCGGTACCGCAGCGACTATTCGGGAAAAATTTGGAAAATATATGGATGAAGTCCATGTGGTGATGGAAATGGGCCACCCTGAGGCGGTAAAAAGGGCGGTTGAATCTGGAGCTGGTATAACGTGCCTCTCTGCTTTGTGCATCTGTCGGGAAGCTGAAAACGGATGGTTAAAGGGATTGAAAATCGAAGGCTTGGATATGCGCCGGCAGTTGAAAATTATACAAAGAAAAGACTTGGTGATCAGCGATGCTCTTGCGGAATTTCTTGCTTTCTGTGATGTGATGTCGATCTGTGACGATTCGAGGGTATGCTTATCCTCGCCATGGAAGCTACAGTCTCTTTTAGCAAGACACTCAGCCCTAAAAAAGACGCACTAATCAAAACCTGCTATTCATACAGTACTTTCTTCAAATGGAGGCCATGGGCCGGTGCCGTGGGGCCTGCCGTTGATCTGTCTTTTGCCGCGAGAACCATGGCAAACTCCTCCGAAGTTATCTTGCCTTTGCCTACCTCAAGCAATGTTCCGACAAGATTACGGATCATGTTGCGAAGGAAACCGTCCCCTTTGAATTGCAGGAAAATGAGGTCCGGTGATTCTTCCAGGAGCCGGGCAATGTGAATGGTTCTAACCGCTCCTCGTCCGGCAGACGCATCCTTGTCACGCGACCCACTGTTTTCAAAGGAAGAAAAATCGTGGGTGCCTTGCAGCTTAGCCAGGCAAAGCTTTATGGCGGGGAGATCAAGTGGGCAGGTAACGTGCAGAGTATGCAGACGGAGTCGTGGCGGGTGGATCTTGCCAGTGTAGATTTCGTACTGATATTCTTTGCCAACAGCAGAAAATCGGGCATGGAAGGAGGCGGCAACTACTTCAGTGCTCAGGATTCTGATGGCACCGGGAAGCATTGCGTTCAAGCCGCGCTGGAATTCTTCGCAGGATATTTGCGAGTTGGTTGTGAAATGGGCGACCATGCCATCTGCATGGACGCCGGCATCAGTACGGCCTGCCCCATTTAAAAGCACATCTTCACCGGTCATTCGAACGAGAAGATGCTCTATTTCTCCCTGGATGGTGCGGGTATGCTTTTGACGTTGCCAACCGCTATAGTCGGTGCCATCGTAGGCGATCAACAGTTTTATATTCCGTGGTGCGTAAACATCACCGGAACGTATACTGGGACCCGCGCTACTCACGGGAAGAATGGTACAATTCCAAGGCCGTCAGTTTCTGCAAATCCGCACATGATATTCATGTTCTGCACAGCCTGGCCAGATGCACCCTTGACGATGTTGTCAATGGTTGACATTACAATTATCCGCTCGGTGGCCGGGTCGATTTTAAATGAAATGTCGCAGAAATTTGAGCCTCTGACATATTGGGTCGCTGGAAAATCATCTTCTTTCAATAAACGAATAAAGGGCTCGGAGCTGTATTGATTGCGATAGATTTCGGTGATGTCCTTGGCAGTGAGACCACGAGCAAGTGAGGCATAGACAGTGCTCAAAATCCCCCGAGATATGGGGAGGAGATGGGGGGTGAAGGTGACTTTTACCGGTTGTCCGGAGAGCACGCTGAGCTCCTGCTCGATTTCCGGGGTGTGACGATGCGCACGGCCGACTTTATAGGGCCTGAATCCATCATGGACTTCGCAGAAGAGAGAGCCGGTTTGAACAGCTCGGCCGGCACCCGAGGTGCCGGATTTCGAGTCGGCAATAATAGTTTGCGGTAGAATTACTCCCGCCTTCAGCAATGGAGCAAGGCCAAGAATAATAGAGGTGGGATAGCAACCCGGGTTGGCAAGGAGTCGGCAACCCGCGATGTCTTGCCGATAGAGCTCTGGCAAGCCATAAACCGCTTCCTGTAAAAATTCACTTGATGAGTGCGGTTGGTACCACTGTTCGTAAACAGCAAGGTCACGTATGCGAAAGTCGGCGGAAAGATCGATGACTTTTTTGCCGGCGGCAAGAAATTTCGGTACCAAATCCATCGCCGTTTTATGGGGTACTGCGGTAAAGAAAACATCGGCTTTTTGGCACACCTCTTCCACAGACAGGTTTTCACAGATCACATCAACCTTTCCTCGGAGGTTGTGAAAGATATCTGCAAGTGGATGTCCGGCATATTGCCTTGAGGTTGCCACGCTTATCGTGACATGAGGATGGTTGCAGAGTATCCTGGCGAGTTCAGCACCGGTGTATCCCGATGCCCCGATAATTCCAATTTTTATCATAATGGGAGTTCTCCCTAGGAAAAGGTAATGTGCACGATAAGGGGAAAACAAAAAAAGGGGAATGACAGTAAAACCGTCATTCCCCAGATGAATCTCTTTGGGCGAGCACACATTTCTGCGCGCCGCTGAGCGAGTCGGAAAAGCGAAGCAGTGTCTCGATAAATTCTAACGTTTCGAGAACTGGAACTTGGCCCGGGCGCCCTTTTGACCGTATTTTTTCCGCTCTTTCATACGGGGATCTCTGGTAATCAAGCCGGATTGTTTCAGGGGTAAGCGATTCTCCGGGTTGGTTTCGAGCAATGCCTTGGAGATACCATGACACAAGGCATCAGCCTGAGCAGATTTCCCTCCGCCGCGCAAGGTAGCGACCACATCATACTGATCAGCGGTTTCAGTAACCCTGAATGGCTTTACAATTCGTTGATTCTTGAAGATCTGTCCAAAGTAGGCATCAACTTCCATCTCATTTACTATCATCTTGCCGGTTCCAGGGGTAAGCCAAACCCTGGCGACGGCATTTTTTCTTTTTCCGGTGGCATAAAAACGATCTTGAGCCATAAGTATTTCTCCAGGATTAAATATCTAATTCATCAGGTTGCTGCGCTGCATGAGGATGATCGGTTCCAGCGTAAATCTTCAGTTTTTTCAGCTGAGCACGGCCAAGTTTATTCTTTGGAAGCATTCCCCGCACGGCGTGCATGATCAAGTCGGTAGGGTGTTTTACCAGGAGATCTTTGGCTGAGGTTTCTTTCAGGCCACCCATATACCCGGTGTGACGGTAGTACTTTTTGTCGGCAAGCTTATTACCGGTCAGGGCGATCTTTTCTGCATTGGTGACGACAATGAAGTCGCCATTGTCAATAAAGTTGGAAAAAGTAGGCTTGTGCTTACCACGCAGCCGATTGGCAATCTCAGAAGCCAGACGGCCGAGAACCTTGTTCTCCGCATTGACAACGTACCACTTCTTTTCGATCTCGTTGACAGGGGCAAGATAGGTTTTCATTATTTCCCTCGGATGGTCGATCTTTTTTAATAAAAAAAGGCCCGAACAGTGTCGAACCTTTTATACTTTATAGTGGAGCGGGAAACGAGATTCGAACTCGCGACTTCAACCTTGGCAAGGTTGCACTCTACCACTGAGTTATTCCCGCTTGTTTTGTTATCCTGTATCAAAACTGGGGTGTTTATACAAGTTCTTCTTTTGGGTGTCAATTAAAAAAACGATTGAGCTAAGTTTTCCAATATAATTGTTTTCTTCTCTGCTGTCACGAAAAAATAGAGAAGGTTTCCGCTGTTTCGGGTATGCTGTTACCATGGTGGGCGATCCTTTTTTAAGGGTCGGGCAATGGCTATTGGTCGTTTGTACTTTGGCGTATCAATAGAAGAATTAGAACTTCCTCAATTTCTACCGGTAAATGATTATGCAACGGCAGAACACAATTAGAAAGGCGGTCATTTCACGAAAAACCGGTGAAACTGATATTGAGTTGGAATGCAACATCGATGGAACCGGGGAAAACAATGTGAAAACGGGCGTGCCGTTTCTCGATCACATGTTGACCCTCTTTGCTGTGCATGGTTTTTTTGACCTGGTAATAAAAGCGAATGGCGATACTGAAGTGGATGATCATCACTCTGTTGAGGATATCGGTATTTGTCTTGGCAAGGCCATTGCCGAGGTCTTATCGGACAAACGAGGTATAGCTCGTTATGGCAGTTGTTACTTGCCTATGGATGAAACACTTGTACGGGTGGTTGTCGATATTTCTAATCGACCGTTTCTCCATTACGGGGTTATAGTCAATGAACAAAAAATTGGTGCCTTTGATACTGTATTAGCAAAGGAGTTCTTTCGAGCTGTGGCCCAGCACGCTGGTCTGACTCTGCATATTGACCTCTTGCATGGGGAAAATGGCCATCATATAATAGAGGCAATTTTTAAAGGTTTTGGCCGTGCCTTGCATATGGCGGTCACCAAGATATCGATCGATGGGCCGCTTTCATCAAAAGGCTGTTTGTAAGAAGTGTTGGCAAGAAGGATTGGCTAGGAGTTCGCCGCTACTTATACCGCAAGGGCATAAGTTACGTTTATACCACAAGGGCATAAGTTTCGTTTGAGCAGGCAAGCTGCTTAACTCAGCTTTAATTTAAAGGTGATTTCGTGAGAAAAATATTCAAGATATTAGTCGGTAGCACTTGCTGGTTAGCATTGTTAATGTCGTGTTCGGCCAATATAGATGAAAGTAAGCACTCTCAAGCTCCTTTGCAGCCGCTTTCTTGTATTGCCGTTTTACCGGCTGGCTCAGCTGTCGACAAAGATGAGATACCTGGTATGGAACAGGCTAATTCCTTAGGAAAAGGTGCTGTTTTTGCAACCGAAATACTCGCTCGTGAACTGGGAACAAACCCCAAGGTGCGTGTCGTGACTGCCAATCACGCGGCAGCACTGACACCGGAAGTCTCCGGCGGTATATTTGGAATGGTTTCTGCTATCGGCAAGAAAGTTGGCTGTGACGGGGTGCTGGTGACGACGGTTCGGCGTTTTAAACAACGCGAGGGAACTGAATTTGCCTCCGATGACCCGGCTTCCGCTGATGTGCATATGGCCCTGATTCATGCAAGCAGCGGTGCGGTGCTCTGGGCTGCCGATTTTCGCGAAACGCAGGAATCTCTACTCGATAATGTTCTTACCTTCGACAAGGCCCAGACCCGTGGGTTTAAATGGATAAGTGTTGAAGAAATGCTTGACCAGGGTATTACCGAGCGCTTAGCGGCATGCCCTTATCTCCATTAATCGGCATTAGAAAAAAATTAACCTGCGGCCATTTGCCGCCGCAGGTTTCCGTTCCAGTGAAGTTGTCTCTACCACTGCTTAAGCACCCTTTTCGAGTATTTCTCCATCTTACCGACAATGAGCAATAGCTACCGGCTGCCAGCCCGGCTAAATCGAAAAATTGGCCAGGCGATGCATGATTACTCGATGTTTTCTGCTGGTGACAAGGTCTTGGTTGCTGTTTCCGGCGGGGTGGACAGCCTTACCCTTGCCTGTGTTCTCTGTTTATGGCAAAAAAAGGCGCCGATTCGTTTCACCCTCATCATGCACCATATCGATCATGGCTTCTGGCAAAAAGATGTGGTCCCGAAGGCACCCTCGGCAACTATCGGTGCACAGTTGCAATCCTTTGGTATTCCACTGGAAATTACTACTGAAAAAGAGATTGGCGAGGAACTGCGGACATGTTTTCTCTGTGCCCGCAATCGCCGCAGCCAGTTGTTTGACCTGGCCAGATCCCTGGGGTGTAACAAGATTGCCCTTGGCCATCACAAAGACGATCTTATTGAAACTTTTTTCCTCAACGCCATCTATAGCGGCAATATTTCCACTATGGTTCCTCGCCAGGATCTGTTTGGGGGGACTCTGTCAATCATTCGGCCGATGGCCTATCTCGAAAAACATGAGGTGCGACAAATTGCCGAAGAATTGCAGCTCCATCCGGTGAAAAATTCGTGCCCCCTGTCTGATGATACTCGCCGGGAAAAGGTCCGCGCCTTGCTGGAAAGGCTCTACCACGATGAACCTCAGGCAAAAAGTTCGGTATTTGCCGCCCTTTCAAACGTTCGCCGGGAGTATCTCTTGTGAAGACCGATGCCGAATGCCTACCCTGTTTTATCCGACAAGCACTGCAGGTTGCCAAGGTTGCCGGATGCTCTCCGGCAGTACAGATGGAGGTTGTAAAAAAAGTGGCGGAAATTGTTGCCGGTCTTGATAGCGAGCTTGATCCGCCTGCCAACGCCGAATACGTGTACCGTGCCATTGCCGCAGTTACCGGCAACGACGACCCTTACCGGCAGTTGAAAATTGCCAGCAATGAACAGGCTCTGAAGATTATTCCGGCCATTTCTCATGAAATAGAGGGGGGCGGGGGGAAATTGGCGGCCATTGTCCGTTTTGCGATCGCCGGCAATTGTATCGATTACGGCGCTTTTGCCTCCGTTGATATCCTCGGTGCCTTGGATGCTTGCCGCAACAACCCATTGGCGGTTGATCACATCGCCCATCTGCAGGAACGAATCGAATCCCTGGCCAAAGGCGCCGAAGTGTTATACCTTGCCGATAATAGCGGCGAGATTGTTTATGACCGGCTCCTGATTAAGTACCTTTTTGAGCGCGGACTTAAAATTACCCTCGCCGTTAAGGACGGCCCGATAATCAACGATGCCCTGCTGGAAGATGCCCGCGCCGCCGGCCTTGACAGTTTTGCCCGGATCATTTCCAATGGTTCGCGATGTCCTGGTACGGTATTGCCACGTTGCTCCGAGGAATTCCGGCGGCTCTTTGCTGCGGCCGACCTGGTTATCTCCAAAGGTCAGGGTAATTTCGAGAGTTTGTCGGAAGAAAGCCGGGAGATTTTCTTCCTGCTCATGATCAAGTGTGGGGTGGCTGCCAAACACATCGCCGAACTCTCCGGGATCAACGGAGAACATCTGCCCGGAAGAGGCGAGATGGCCCTATATTCCTCGGCTCTGAGGCAACAGCACCCAAAAACCCATAAGGGGTAATGGCATGAAGACACGAATCAAGAATATCCTGCGGGATAAACCGGTGGGTGAGGTTGTCACCATAAGCGGATGGGTACGGACGCGACGCGATACCGGTAGTTTTTCCTTTATTGAAATCAATGACGGGTCCTGTCTTGCCAATCTGCAAATCATCGCCGATGACCAACTGGACAACTATGAATCGGCGGTCAAGCTGTTAACCACCGGGGCAAGTGTCACCATCGAGGGGCAATTGCAGTCCTCGCCGGCAAAGGGACAGGAAGTTGAGGTGCATGCCGCCACGATCACGGTGGTCGGTCAGGCGGATCCGGAGTCCTATCCTCTGCAGAAAAAGCGCCATTCTTTTGAGTTTCTCCGAGAAATAAGTCATCTCAGGCCGAGAACCAATGCTCTCGGGGCGGTTGGAAGGGTGCGATCGCGACTTTCCTTCGCTGTCCATCAATTCTTTCAAGAGCGGGGATTTATACAGGTGCATACACCGATAATCACCACTAGTGATTGTGAAGGTGCGGGAGAGATGTTTCAGATAACGGCCGGGAAATCTGGGGGAGAGGAGGACCATTTCTTCGGCAGGCTCGCCGGGCTTACCGTAAGTGGACAGCTGCAGGCCGAGGTGTACGCCCTGGCGCTCGGTGACGTTTACACCTTCGGTCCTACCTTTCGCGCCGAAAAATCAAATACTTCCAGACACCTCGCCGAATTCTGGATGATCGAACCGGAAATGGCCTTTTGCGATCTTGCCGGCAACATGCAAATTGCCGAGGAGATGCTCAAGTACCTCCTCAATGATGTCATGAACAATTGTCAGGAGGACATGAAGCTGTTCGATACCTTCATAGAGAAAGGCCTGCTGCAGAAGTTGCAAGGCGTTACTGACGGGGAATTCGCGCACATTACCTATACCGAGGCGGTGGACCGTTTGAAGGCAGCCAAGAAAACCTTTGAGTTTCCGGTTGGCTGGGGCCTTGATTTACAGTCAGAACACGAACGGTACCTGACCGAGGAGGTCTTCAAACGGCCACTTATTGTCACCGACTATCCGGCGGCGATCAAGCCGTTTTACATGCGGATGAGTGATGACGGCAGGACTGTGGCGGCCATGGACATCCTGGTGCCGGGGATAGGGGAGATCGTCGGCGGCAGCCAGCGTGAGGAGCGTTACGAGGTCCTCGCCGGGCGGATGACTGAGGCGGGGATTACCCTTGCTGATTATCAATGGTATCTTGATCTTCGCCTCTATGGATCTGCCCCCCATGCGGGATTTGGTCTGGGTTTTGAGCGTCTGATCCAGTTCGTCACCGGTATGACCAATATCCGCGAGGTCATACCTTTTCCAAGGACACCGGGATTTGCACCGTGCTGATGGTGGCAGGCAATTGTCTTTTGTTGATGAATGGAGGGCGTTTTGACTAAGGGGCCGGGTGTACAGAAGATGTTTGATGCCATTGCCAGCCGCTATGATCTGATGAACCGGGTCATGACCCTGGGGCAGGATCAGCAATGGCGAAAATTTGTGGTCGGCACCGCCGGCGACCCCGGCAATGGCGGCCGCAGCCTCGATCTGGCGACAGGCACCGGTGATATTGCGGCACTGATGGCGAAAACCTATCCCCGGGCGAAGGTAGTCGGTGGGGATTTTTCCCTGAATATGCTGCAGGAGGCCAAGCGGCGCTTTACCGACAAGGACATTGGCTGGCATGCCTGCGACGCCAACTGCCTGCCTTTCTCCGATGAGAGCTTTGCCTCGGTGACCTTCGGCTATCTGCTGCGCAATGTCGATGACGCCGCACGGGTCCTTCGCGAGGTGCACCGGGTATTGCAGCCGGGCGGCAAGGTCGTCTGCCTTGACACCACCCCGCCGGCTAAGAATCTTCTCTATCCCTTTGTGCAACTCTACTTTCGCTTCGGCATTCCGGTCCTCGGCAAGATCCTGGCCGACGATGCGGCTGCCTATGCCTATCTCACCGGTTCAACAATGGGTTTCTATAAGGCAGAGGACCTGGCGGAGATCTTTCGACAGGCAGGATTTGTCGCCGTCGGCTACCGGAAATTCATGCTCGGTACCATTGGTGTGCATTGGGGAGAAAAAACATGAAGGAAGAAACCCTGGCTGCCGGTAACACCACCGAGGCGTCACCTGCCGAAGCATCGGCCATGGAGCTGCCCCAGTATCCGTATCAGGGGTCGCTCTTCGCCTTTTTTGTCAATACGGTCAGACGGTATTCCCGCAACATCGCCTATATATATACCGATGGCGAAGAAGAACACCGGGTATCGTATCGCAAACTCTTTGAGGATGTCGTCCTGCTATCCAAGGCCTTCCGCCGTCGCGGAGTGAACCGGGGCGACAAGGTCATGGTCCTTGCCGACAATAGATATGCCTGGATAGTCACCGATCTCGCCCTCATGTCCTTTGGTGCGGTAACGGTGCCCCGTGGTTCGGATACCCCGCCCCAGGAACTGCAGTTCATCATCGAGCATGCGGAATGCAGTTTTCTGGTAATAGAAACAGGCGCCCTTCTGGAGAGACACCGGGAATTTGTACACGGGTATCGACCGCTCAAATCAGTCTTTGTCATGGCTGGTCCGGCGATGCACACCTTTTTCAGCAATTTGTATTCCTACAACGACCTCCTCGCCGATCGGCGTTACAGCAGTAAGGACATAGCCAAATTTGTCGAGGAAGGGGAGAAGCTTGATGCCGAAGATCTTCTTACCATCATCTACACATCCGGTACCACCGGTTTGCCTAAGGGAGTACAGTTGAGCCATGGCAATGTCATGCACAATGTGCTGGCCTTGCCCGATATTATCCAGCTGACCGAGAGTGATATTTGGCTATCCATCCTGCCGAGTTGGCATATTTTCGAGCGAACCGCCGAATATGTGGCCCTGGCCAGGGGAACGACACTGGTCTATTCCTCGGTGAAGAATTTTGCCCAGGACCTGGAGAAGTACCGTCCGACCCTGGTGGCTACGGTGCCGAGGGTATGGGAATCACTGTATACCAAGGTTAACCTGGCGGTGAGAAAAAAAGGGCGGCTCGCTGAGCGCCTTTTTAATATGATGATCTGGATCTCTGCCGCCTACCGTCGCAATAGACGAAAGGTTCTCGGACGCTTGCCGGTCTATACAAACGGCGGGGGTGTCGGGAAATTTCTCGGCAAGGCCCTTGCCGCCGGAAAAATGGCCTTGCTCCTGCCGCTCAGCTATCTGGCCGAGAAAAAACTGGCCATGGTCCGCGAGCGGTTCGGCGGCCGGTTACGGCTGGCAATCAGTGGTGGCGGAACCCTGGCCACCTATCTGGAGGAATGGATCGATGCGGTCAGCATTCGCATCGTCAATGCCTATGGCATGACCGAGTGCTCCCCGGCCATTGCCGGACGGGGGATTACCTGCCGGACCTATGGAACGGTCGGCCCGGCCGTATCGGGGACCGAGCTGCGTGTGGTTGGCGAAGATGGCAAGGTGCTGCCGCCAGGCGTGGAAGGGACGATTGAGGTCCGTGGCGCCCAAGTGACCAAGGGCTATTATAAAAATGACGACGAAAACCGCAAGTCGTTCACTGAGGACGGTTTTTTCAAGACCGGTGACCTGGGACGCATGACAATCAAGGGTGAGTTGGTGATCACCGGCCGGGCAAAAGAGATCATTGTCCTGTCAAGCGGCGAGAATGTCGATCCGACCCGCATTGAAAATGTCATGACCAAGTTTCCGTTTATTCAGGACGCCATTCTCGTCGGGCAGGATAAAAAGGCCCTTGGTGCTCTTTTAGTTCCGAATATCGATGAGTTAAAGGAATATGTGGCAAAGAAGATGAGCGGCCTGGTGCGGGAAAAGGATGAGCTTCTCACCAACACCAAGGTGCTTGATCTGGTACGCAGCGAGATGAACCGCTTTCTGAAACCGAAACAGGGCTTCAAACCACACGAAAAACTTCAGGGGGTGGTATTTCTTGAAAAGGAGTTTAAACTTGGCGAGGAGCTTACCAACACCTTAAAGAAGAAACGCCACGTTATCGAGAGGAAATACCGCAAGATCATCAACGATCTTTTGCACTAAGACTTAGAAGAGCCCCTCCAGTTCGGCCACCGACCGGCAGGTATAGATGGAGGAGGTCTCCCGCTGATAGCAGTTATGCTGGTTTTCCCTGCGGCTGTATCCGGCAAGGGCCAGACCAAGGTTTCCGGTTGGGTCAAAGACGATAATATCGGTGGTTTTCTGGGTGGTGGTGAGGTCGTCGAGGATGGCCGGCAGGCTGCCGCCCTCCTTTTGGGTGATGGCGTCGAAGCGGACGAAGGCCGGATCAAATTTTTCCCGGACAATCCGCAGCAGCTCCTCGCCGAGAGTCTGTTCCGTTTCTTTGCTGCCGATTATGGCCGCCGAGCTGGAGATTTTCCCTCCTACTTCAATACCTTCTCCGACCCGGATGGCGCCTCCCCGCACAACCACCGCGAAAATTCCCTCGCGCGGCATGACGCAATCTCCCGCCTGATGGTAGATGGCGCAACGGGTATGGCAGATTTTGCCAAGCTGTGATATCACCAGTTCCGCCCCACCGATGCTGATATGCCTGCCGACCTCAAGGCTGGTAAGATCAATTCCTTCAGTAGTGATGTTTTCGGCGAAATTGCCGGCGACGACGTCAAGACCTTTAGCTCGCATGGTGCGGATGCTTTCCTCGGCGAGAAAGCTCACCTGGCGGTGCCATTTGCCGCCGTGGGCATCGTTTTCCAGGCCGAAATCGGCGATAAGTCTGGTTGCCTCGATATTGTTTTTCCGTGTTCCCTTTCTGTCACTGATGGATATGGCCTTGATGATTGTCACTGGTGAACCTCTTTTCTGCTATTGGTTGCGGGTCTGTAAGGGATACGCCTTGGGCGTTTCTATCGCCGGACTTACAGCCGGGCAAGTTGTTTAGGTTTGGGTCGATTGGTTTTTTAAAGTGAATGGCCATGTACCACAATGTGCCTGTCTATGAAAATATCGACAAATTCAGTTTTGTCAAACCAATTTAGCTGGTGATTCGTTGGCGGAAAAGGGGCAATGTAATGCTTGCATCTGGAGTAATGCTGTGAGAAAATTCTAATAATAAAGAATTTTGGGAATTACTACGACTGGATAAAAATACCTTTAAGAGAAGTTTACAGCACTTTTGGGGGAACAGAAAATATCGGTAAAAGGGCAGGCAGATCTTGCGCCAGGATTGCTAACCAGTTTAAAAAAGGAGAAAGTATGAGCATTATGAATGAGATCAAAAAAGTGGTAACGCCCGTAGATTTCTCAGATAATTCACGGGTGATCGCTGAGTCGGCGGCGTATGTCGCCGGTAAATTCGGGGCCTCGATGAATCTGGTCTTTGTCGTCCAGAATTTTGAGGACTATTCCGGATTTTTTGTGCCGCAGATGTCTCTGCCTACCCTGGAGGGGGAATTGATTGAGAGCGCCGAGGCGAAGATGGCATCGTTCTGTGGGGAAATGGTGGCATTTTGTGAGTCAGCAGGGGTGAAGGAACTGAATTACAAGGTCTTTATGGGGGAGGTTCCGGAGAAGATCGTTGAATACAGCCGGGAGGTCAAGGCCGACCTCATTATCATGGGAACTCATGGCTATAAAGGGCTGGAAAAGATTATGTTCGGCAGCGTCGCCGATAAGGTGGTGCGCTCGGCAACCTGCCCGGTTTTGACCATTAATCCCTATACCTGCGGTAAATAGTTAGAGGTTTTTGGCTTCCCCTGCTGGCAGGTTAGCTTGTCAACCGATGATTGCCAGCAGGCCGTTATTCCCCGTATTGTTGCCGTCTGCCGTTTTTCCGAGAAGAGTTGCGCACGGATAGCCCGGTAAGAGATAGAAGCTGACCGGAACCCTACCAAATTGTTCTTCGGGAAAATCGGTGGCGAGTTGACTGTCCCAATCGCTGCTGAGGGCGGCAAGACGGTCAGCCGTTTCGCTATGGTATGGCTGGTGATGTATCAATGCCTGTAACTGTTCCTCAATGGTCTTTAGCAGGAGCAGGTGCCGGGTTGTGAAATCACGAATGGTTATGCAAGCCTCGCCGCTATTCCAGCCGATGAAGGTCGGCAAGTTGAAACGGGCGACTGAGAGAGGAGGCTGTCCGGTCCTTTCCTGATACATGTCAAGGAGCAGATCTCCCTGCTCCTGGCCGCTGGTAAGAAAAACCTCACAATTTTTAGAAGTTCCGGCAAGAAACAGCGCCTTCCATGCCTCAAACCTTTTTTTGACATTTCCAATGTAGCTGCTCCGCGAGGTTGTCCTTAGCCGGGCAAGTTCTTCAAAGGGATTCCCTTCTTCATCACCATCTTCCTCTCCTTGCAACTCGTTGAAAAGTTCCTTCTCCTCTTCCTCAAGGATGGCCATGTTGAGGGCGATTTCTTCTTCTTCGTGGTCAAGAAGTTCGCCGATCGCTAGGATCAGCCGGGCCTGCCAGAGCTTGTCCTGCGCCTGCTTTTCCCTTGTTTCGCCGAAATGTTCGGAGGTTGGGAAAAGGGAGCGGGTGATCGATCGTTCCGTTTCTTCGTCCTGGCCGGCACCGGCGGTCATGGCGGCTATGGTGAGCGTACTGAGCTGGGCCGAGTAATCGTCTTTGCGGGTCTTTATGTCCTCTACCAAACGAAGAAAACGATTTCGTTCGGTGCCCAGAGGACAGGGAGTATCTACTTGACAGAACCCGGATTTAATGAAACTATCTGGGGATTCTTTGCCGTTCTCGATTGGATCGCTTTCCACCGGCGAAAGGATGAGAAGATTTTGAAATAAGAGAAAAATTGGGTACTGGCGCAGGGATATGATGGCCGTTCCCGGGAAATAGAGGGTATCGAGTGAGTTCATATGGGTAATCTTCAAGGAAAAGTTACATTATATCTTTCAGCGGCGCTGTATCTGCTTTTCAACCTGCGTCTTGGGGCCGATGCTTTGGCCACAGTCTCGGCAACGTCGTGGCAGATCATTCAGACCGCTCCCTACGTGGCCGGTATTGCCTATCTTGTCATCGCCCTTTTGCAATATATGGCGGAAGGCCACAAGATCCCATGGGATCGCCGCCTGCGGCTGTTTTTTGCCATCGGCATTCTGGCCGGACTCTTTCTGGCCATTTATGAATATGCCGGTACAGGCATAGAGGGCAAATAATAACGGGACTTTCCTGCTCTGTAAACGGGAGAAACGGTGCGGCGACTATTTCTCGGTCACCGGCAGAGTGCTTTGGCCAATTATTCATAACGGTCTGCCATGTTCTATCTGCATGTTGCCAATCGCACGGAGACCTTGCTGCAACGTTTAGCCTTTATTCTGGAGGAGGACCGGCAGGAGGATTTTTTTGCTCCCGAGCTGTTTCTTATCCAGAGCCAGGGCATGGAACGGATGGTTGCCCAGGGCCTTGCCGACCGATTCGGCAGTTTCTGTAATTTTCAATTTTTCCTGCCGCTTAATTTCCTCGGTTATATCGCCGAACGGCTTGATCTTGGCATCAGCCCCGACGGTTTCGAAAGACAGGTTTTAGGCTGGCGCCTCGATGATCTGCTACGACACAATACAAGCGTCGAATTTCAACCGCTTGCAAGCTATTTGACCGGTGAAAACAGTGAATTGAAGTGCTTTCAACTGGCCCGCCGCCTCGCCAATATCTTTGATCAATACCAGGTGCTCCGTCCCGAGTTCTTGACCAGCTGGGAGGCCGGCAAGCTAGTGTCAGACCATCCGGCGGAGCCCTGGCAGGCGGCGCTCTGGCGACTGCTGCTTGCCCAACCGGGTGGCGGTACCCACCGGGGGATGCTGTTTCGCCGGGTGATCGACACGCTTCGGGGCGAAGGCGATCTCTCGCAGCGCCTGCCAAAGCGTATTTCGGTCATTGGTTTGCATACCATGCCGCCGATTTTCCTCGAATATCTCAACAGCCTTGCCGGGCATATGGATATTCATCTCCTGCTGCTGTCTCCCTGCCGCCATTACTGGGGCGATGTGGAGAGCAGGCGGATAGAATTGAAGAGGATGGCCTGGCAGTCGCAGGCGGATCAAGCACCGCCGCCGGAGCACCACCCCTTGCTGGCCGCCCTTGGTCGCCAGGGCCGGGATTTTCAAAATATGCTGCTTGAGACGGTCGAATTTTTCGAGGAATGGGAGGGCTACGATCAGCCACTTGCCGGAGAGGGCTACACCGGCGCCACCCTTCTGCAACGCCTGCAATCGGACCTCCTCGACGACAGATGGGGCGATGTCGAACAGACAGCCGTGTCGGCGGAAGACGATTCGATCCGGGTGGTTTCCTGCCATTCCCGGCTGCGGGAACTGCAGGTGCTGAAGGATCACCTGCTTCTTCGCCTGCACCGGGATGCGGGCCTTGAGTTGCGAGAGATCATCGTCATGGCCCCTGATATTCAGGAGTATGCCGCCCTTATTCCAGCGGTCTTCGCCGATATCCAGCACTCCATCGCCGACCGCAGTATGCGCCGGCGAAACGGTACCCTCGCCGCCTTTCTGCGTTTCCTCAACCTCTTCACTGGACGTTTCGGCTGGAGCGAGGTGCTCGATTTACTGCGCCAGCCCACCGTCTATCCCCAGTTTCACCTTGTCCCAGCCGACCTTGATAGCCTGCAGCAATGGATAATCAAATCGGGGATACGCTGGGGTCTGTCCGGCAGGCAGCGACAAGAAGATGGCCTGCCGGCATTTGCCGAGACCAGCTGGCGGGCGGGCCTGCAGCGCCTCCTCATGGGTTATGCCATTGCCGTTGACGAACCGGTATGCGGGGTACTCCCTTATCCTGATATTGAAGGGCGCGGGGCCCAGCCGCTTGGCGGACTATGCCGGTTTATCGAGGTGCTCGAACAGGCCCGTGGCGACTTCCGCCAGCCAAAGAGTATAGCTTCGTGGTCGACTTTCCTGCTGCACTACAGCAAAATACTGTTTGGCGATTCCGATGACCGGGATCTCGTTGAACTGCATTCTATCCTCGCGGAACCGGCCGAGTCGTTCAGCAGGTTTCATGAGAGTCCGGTTGGCTTTCCGGTCATCCATGAATGGTTGAGGCTTTCAGCCAAGGAGAGCCGCTCCAGTTCCGGATTTCTCCGGGGGCAGCTGACCTTTTGTTCGATGTTGCCAATGCGCTCGATCCCCTTCCGGGTGGTGTGTCTTCTCGGCCTGTCCGATGGTGCCTTTCCGAAAAACGACCGCCACGATACCTTTGATCTGCTTGCCGGCGATTTTCGTCCCGGCGACCGCTCGCCCCGCGCCGACGATCGCTACCAGTTCCTTGAGGCGGTGCTGGCGGCGCGATCGCACCTGTATCTCAGCTACGTAGGCCAATCGATTAAAAACGGTGAAGCGATTCCGCCCTCGACGGTACTGGCTGAATTTCTTGAGGCACTTGCGACCTCATACGGCGCGGGGGATCTCGTGGTCAATCACCCGCTGCATCCCTTCAGCGGCAAGTACTTTGCTGATGCTAGGAATGGCAAATTGTTCAGTTATAATGATTATTTTTGCAGGACCGCGGCGGCGATGCAAGATGGTGGCAAGGTAAGGGGACTTTGGTGGCAGGGGCGGATTACCAGGGAGAGTGTCGCAACGGCGACTATCCACCTTATCGACCTTTTGGCTTTTGCCGCCAGCCCGCAAAAGTTTTTTGTCAAAAATATCCTTGGGATTCGTCTTGATCTTGGCGACGACCTGCCAGAGGAGCGGGAGGTCTTCGTGCCCTCTGGACTGGACAGCTATCTGGTTGATCAAGAGCTGGTGCGGATGGGCCTTGGCGGCCGGTTATCCGGCGCCTTTCAGATGATCCAGGCGGAAGGACGCTGGCCCCTTGGTGCGCCGGGAGACTTAACTGCTCGCGATAAGCGCAAAAAAATCGAAGGATTGTTAGAAAGGCTGGCCGCTCTGGGCTTGGGGAAGGAACAAGCCGCCATGCCGGTCGATATCCATACCGCAGGCCAGAGGCTCGCCGGCAGCCTGGGTAATCAGTACCAAGGCGGGATTCTTTTACTTTCCCTGCATACTCTGCGTGGCCGAGACCTCCTTACCGGCTGGATATATCACCTCCTGGCAAGGCAGTTGCGTCCAGAGAGCGACACCTTTATCGTCACCGCCGACCAAACTATCCGCTTTACTGCAGAAAATGAGGGGCCGACGCTTGAACGGCTGCTGAGTCTTTACACCGAAGCCTGCCATCGCCCTCTCCCCCTCTTTGTTGAACCAGCACTCGCTTACGCCCGGCAGCTGGCGAGTCCAAAAGCCCGCAGCGGGCCACTGGAAAAGGCGCTCGCCAGCTATCGTAAGAAGATGGAAAACCGCTACGAGCCGGAGTGGGCCCTGCTGTACGGCGAAACCGCCGCCGAAGAGGTGCTGGGGGGAGAGTTCGAGGCGCTCACCCGGGAAACCATCTGCCCCTTATGGAGAGGTACCGATGGCCGCTGAGTTTGAGATCTTTGATGTCGGCAAGTGTCATCTAACCAAGGGTATCACTCTGGTTGAGGCGAGCGCCGGCACCGGCAAGACCTACGCCATCGCTATGCTGGTGTTACGCGTCGTGGTTGAGCAAGCGGTGCCGATCGACAGGATTCTCATTGTAACCTTCACCAAGGCCGCCACCGAGGAGCTGCGGCTGCGCATCCGGACGCGGCTGGTTGAGGCCCGCAATGCCTTTGCCGGCAATGGTGCGGGGGCCGACCCGACCCTGGCATCCTGGGCCGAGTCAATAGGCGACAAAGATGCTGCCCTAAACCGGCTGCAGCTGGCCCTGGCGGATATCGACCTGGCCGGGATCTTCACCATTCATGGCTTTTGCCAGCGCATGCTTGTCGAGCAAGCCCTGGAGAGCGGCCAGCTCTTCGATGTCGAACTGCTCACCGACATCGACGGTGTGCGAATGCAGATTGCCGAAGACTTCTGGCGCAGCCGGGTCTATCAACTGCCGCCGCTGGCCTGCGGACTTTTAACGAAGGCCTTCCCCGGGCCGGAACACCTGCTGGCAAGTGTCGGCCTGGCAAGAAGAGAAGACTGCCGGATCGAACCGGTCTGTGGCCCCTTGGAAGGAGTCCTTGCACGGTTGGATGGGTGCATGGCACGACTTTACACCTGGTGGCAGGGCAGTTGCGACCTGCTTCTGCTGTTCTATCAAAAGGCCATTGCCGGTGGCCTTTTCAAAAAGGATTTCACCGAAGATTTTGACCGGTGGTGGCTTGATCTGGATGATTTTTTTACCGGGAAAATCGCTACGCTGCCGGAGAAGATTGGTCTTCTTACACGGCAGGAACTCGCCGGACAACTGGATGGCAACAAGGTCCGCGGCGAGGCCAAAAAACGTGCCTGCCTCGCCGACTGGCCACTGCCCGAAGCGGATGTCGCGGACTTGCTGGCAGCAGCTGCGGACTTGCTGCGTACCCTGCGGGTCGAGCTTGCCGAAAAGCTTCGGGCCGAGGTGACCCGCCGCCTCGAAAAACAGGGAAATATGGGCTTTGATGACCTTATCGCCCGGTTGTACCGGGCACTGCAGGGAGAATCAGGCCAGGCGCTGCAGAGCCAGATAGGGAGCCGGTATGCGGTCGCCCTGATTGACGAATTTCAGGATACCGACGGGGCGCAGTGGCATATCTTTTCCAGCATCTTCGGCAGGGGCGGCCATGCCCTGTATCTGATCGGCGATCCGAAACAGGCGATTTATAAATTCCGTGGGGCCGATATCCACTCCTATTTCCTGGCAAGGAGTTCGGCCAAACGGCTTTTGACCCTAGAAAAGAATTACCGTTCCCATCCCTTCCTGATTGGCGAGGTTAACCGACTGTTCACCTCTCGGCCACAGGCCTTTTATTTCTCCCCAGAGGTCCTTGATTATCGCCCGGTGGTTGCCGCCAAAAAGCCTAGCGATATTGATCTGTTGCAGGATGGAAGGTCGCTTGCCGGCATGGTCTATTGCCTTCTTGCCGAGGATGAAAAGACGGTCGGCGGCAGACATGCAAGCACCAGGGCGGGTGAGCGGTTGCTGCGTTTTACAGTTGCTGAAATCTGCAGCCTTCTTGATCCTACCAGGCCAAGCCTTGTCCGAACCGATCAAGACTTGCCCCTTGCCCCACGAGATATCGCCATCCTGGTGCGCAGCCACCGACAGGCCGAGGCGTATCAGCGGGCATTGGCCGAGGTGGGCATCCCGGCGGTGGTCAACAGCCGCCAATCGGTGTTTCACACCGATGAATGCCGGGATCTGATTCTTCTCCTCCAGGCCATTGCCGCCCCGGGTGACACGGCAAAGCTGGGGGCGGCCTTGACCCTCACCTGGTTTGGCCTTAGCGGCAATGACCTGTATCAGCTCTTTGGCGATGAGGCACGGTGCAACCTCTACCACGGCCGCTTTCTCGATTATCACCAGTGCTGGCGGGAGCAGGGGCTGCTGGCGATGATGAACCGCCTGCTGACCGTCGAAGGGGTGCTGGTCACCCTGGCCGGCGACCGGTTTGCTGAGAGGGCCATCGCCAATATCAATCAACTCCTCGAACTGGTTCAGGAAGAGGAGAGCGCCGAAAATCTCGGCATGGGGCAGGTTTGCCAGTGGCTGCTGGTGATGCACGGAAATGATCGCAATACCGAGAACACCGAACTGCTCCTTGAAAGCGATGAAGAGGCGGTACGGATCGTCACCATGCACGGCGCTAAGGGTCTTGAGTACCCAGTGGTGTTCTGCCCCTATTTGTGGTACCGCAGCAACCGGCTCGGCGGGGAAAAGCATCAAGTGACCGGCCATGACGAAAATAGCCATCTAGTGGTTGATCTGGGCTCGGAAAAGTTCCAGGTTCGACTGAAGGCAGCGATGGACGAACAGATGGCCGAGGACCTGCGTTTACTCTACGTTGCCCTTACCCGGGCAAAAATTCGCTGCTACACCATGTGGGCGGACGTGAAAGGGCACAGTACCGTTGCCGATTCTTTCCAGTCGGCCCTCGGCTATCTGCTTTTTCCGGACGGCGTTCTGCCCTACCATGAGCAGGAAGCCCGGCTGCAGGCACTGGCGGAACTGGGTACGGCCCAGATGATGATTGTTACCGGCGACGAGATACCTGTGGCCAGAGCCGCCAGGGCGAACCTTCCCGAACTACGCCCCCTCTACTCTTCCGGCCGGTCTTTATATACCGATTGGCAGATGTCCAGCTACTCGGCCATGGCCATGCTCAGTGAATACGGCGAGTCAGGGGAGAATATTTCCAGCATCTCCGGCCGCATTGTGCCGGTGCCCGGTCTGCCGGCCGGGGCCAGCTTTGGTAATGTTGTCCATGAACTGCTCGATGGTCTGAGTTTTGCCGCCATTGCCCGGATGGACCGAGAAAATGACCAGCTGGTGCGGCAGAAATGTCGCCGCTATGGGATAACCGCCGATCCCGCCGAAGTGGTAAGGCTTCTCCAGCAAGTGGTGATGACGCCGCTTCTGAAAGGGGCTGGGCCTGAGAATTTCCGTCTTGCCGGAGTCGATACCGGAAGGTGCCTCAAAGAAATGGCCTTTTATTTCCACCTTGGCCTTCTGGAAACCAAGAGAATCAACGCTATTCTCGAAGGCGAGCCGACTTTCGTGCCGCTTGGTCAGCGGGTCATGCGTGGCTATCTCACCGGCTTTATCGACCTGTTTTTTGAGTCCGGTGGCAAGTTTTACGTTCTTGATTATAAAACCAATTTCCTTGGTGACAGCCTGGCCGATTACGGGGCGGAGAAGCTGGTTTCAGCCATGCAATCTCACAATTACGGCCTTCAATACTGGCTGTACACCCTGGTGCTGCACCGCCATCTCCAGCAGCACCTGCCGGGCTACAGCTATCAGGACCATTTTGGCGGCGCTCTCTATCTCTTCGTCCGCGGCATGACCCCGGACATTGCCGGCAGTGGGGTCTATGCCAGCCTTCCTTCCTTTGAGAAAGTCATGGCGCTTGACCAGGCGATGGGGGGGGGTGATAATGAGTGACCGGATGTTTTCTCTCCTGGATCGCTATTTTGCAGAATTTCTTGCCGATGTATCCGGCCTTGCAGGACCGGTAAAGGAGCGCTTTTACCACCTGGCCGCCCGGGTTTCCGCCGCCCTTGAAGATGGCCATAGCTGCCTGCCCCTGACCGATGAGGAGATTGACTTTCTTGCCGGGAATCCTTTGATTTCCGATGGCGGCCGGACGCCGCTGGTGCTTCATAACCGCCGCCTCTATCTGCACCGCTACTTCCAGTACGAAAGCCGCCTGGCCGAAAAAATTCGCGACATGGCAGGAATATCGATTGAATCTTCAAACGATAATGCCATGCTCGGCAGGTATTTTGACCATCCGGGTCCGGGACCCGACTGGCAGAGGGAGGCGGCCAAGGTTGCCCTGGCAAGGTCTCTAACCATTATCTGTGGCGGGCCGGGAACCGGCAAGACCACAACGGTGGCTAAGATCCTCGCCTTATTACATGAATCGGGCGGTCAGCGCGACCTGACTATGGCCCTCGCCGCGCCCACCGGCAAGGCGGCAATGCGCCTCAGTGAGGCGATGAGCACAAGCATCGCCCGGCTGAATCTACCAGAAGGAATACAGAAAGCCCTGCCGACCTCAGCCTGCACCCTGCACCGCCTCCTCGGAGTCCGGAGGGGTTCGCCGCAGTTCCGCCATAATCATGATAATCCCCTGGGCTGGGACGTGGTGGTGGTTGACGAGGCATCGATGGTTGATCTGGCGATGATGAGCAAGCTTGTGGACGCCATCAAACCAGGGGCACGGCTGATTCTTCTTGGCGATAAGGACCAGCTGGCTTCGGTGGAGTCGGGGGCGGTGCTCGGCGACTGCATCCGGGGGCTGCCGGAAAATACCGTGGAATTGCGGGAGACCTATCGATTTGATACCGATATCCAGCAGCTCGCCTCCACCATTAATGGCGCTGATGCTACCGCCGCCTGGGGGCTGCTGACGTCGGCAAGCCCGGTGAGCCGCATCCTGCCGGCCGAAGACCTGATCGGCTATATCAGTGCCGCCTATGCACGGTTTATGGCCTTGGTTAATAGCAGGTTGGAATCCATGGAAATTCACCAAATATTCAAGCAGTTCCACAGCTTTCGGGTACTCTGTGCCCTGCACTACGGTAACCACGGGGTGGATGCCATTAATCGCCAGGTGGAACTGGCGCTTCTTCGCCGAGGCTTTCCCTGCCGACCGGAGGCCTGGTATCCCGGCAGGCCGGTATTGATCACCGTCAATGACTATGGCCTCGATCTCTACAACGGCGATATCGGTATCTGCCTGCCCAGCCCAGAGAATGGCGAACTGCAGGTCTGGTTTCAGGGCTCGGATGGTGGCCTGCGCCGCTATCCGCCATCTCGCCTGGCCGACTGCAAAACGGTTTTTGCCATGACCATCCATAAAAGCCAAGGCTCCGAGTTTGACGAGGTGTTGGTTGTCCTGCCCGAGGAAGACCACCGGATTCTCAGCCGGGAATTGATCTATACCGCCGTTACCAGGGCGAAAAAGGAAGTCCGGCTGGTTGCCGGAAAGGAGATTTTTTCTCTGGCCCTGTCGCGAAACATCGAGCGGGCAAGTGGTCTTGCCGATTGGCTCGGGAAATAATTCTATTTTATATTTCAATGAGATGGGTGGATTATTGCAATATACTGGTAAGCTCTATCCACGATAAAATGCTGAAAAACCGTGAAAAATCAAGGTGGCGCAGATATTGCCTGAAAAATGTGTTATAATAGAAGCAAGTTAGTACGTATTGTGATTTGTGGTTAGAGAAGTAAGGAAAGAATAGAGAGAAGGGGAGGCATCTGCCGGTGGCGAGGCTGAAAATTTTTTTCCGTACCGAGGTGATGACTCTTGGTGATGGCGAGGAGCGTCAGGCCTTTTCCGTCAGTCAATTGATGCCCCGCGGCGCCATGCTGGTTGCCCTTGAAGGTGGAGGCCAGACCTCCGCTAAACAGGGAAACCCGGCAGATGGTGAGATTGAACTCATCCCAGGTGACTTCGTCGAGTTTTCCGCCGACAAGCTGGCCTTGCTTGCTTCAGCCCCCGGATATCCACAGCTGGTGCGGATGAAGGAGGGCAAAGGGGAAAGGATAATTGTCGATGTAGAACCACTTTTTAAGATCAGCGACGATGGCTGGACCGCCAAGATGAATCTGTATCCGCCGCTTGAGGGTGGCGATCTGCCGAGTCTTGATGAACTTCTGGAGATGCTTAAAAATTCCGGCGTTCGCTGGGGGATAAGAGAGAAAAACATAGCAGCCGCCATCGCTGCAGTTACAATCGACAAATATCCGTTGAAAAATCAGGTTGTCGCCCGTGGGCGCCTGCCGGTAAAAGGCGAAGATGCCTGGTTACGAATAGCTATCGCGGTAGGCGAGCAAGCCGGTAAGGAGATTGGTGACGGCCATATGGACTTTCGCGAACGGCACCTGTTCATCCCCGTCGATAAGGGCCAGCTTCTGGCTACCAAGGTTCCGGCGACCGCCGGTCTTGCCGGCATCAACGTCTTTGGCCATGAATTACCGCAAAAACCAGGCAAAGATCTGGTACTTAAAACCGGGGATGATATTGTCTTCAACGCCGAAACCGGGGAGATCCACGCCGCTATTGGCGGGGTGTTGTCGGTGATTACCGATACCTGTGTCAAGGTAACGGCCAAGCTGGTTATTTCCGGCGATATTGATTTTCACACCGGCAATGTTGCATCGCGCGATGCCGTTGAGATCAGTGGCTCGGTCAAGCCGGGTTTCAAGGTAACTGCCGGCGGTGATGTGGTGGTCGGCGGCAGTGTCGAGTCGGCCCGGGTAATCAGCCAGGGCAATGTTGTTATCCGAGGCGGGGTGATGGGGGATGAGGCCGCTATCGAAGCCGCTGGTGATGTCGATGTGGCGGTGATTGACAATGGCTCGATCATCAGCAAAGGTTCGGTGCGGGTAGCCCGTGAATCGTATTATGCCGAGATCAGGTGCCTGCGCGATATCATATACGCCTCGAAGGCCAAGGTGGTGAGTTCAGACCTTTTCGCCGGCGGGAGCATAACCGTCAACGACGTTGACACCGACACCAGTCCCAATTCACTGCTGGCCGCGGCAACTATGCCGGAACGGTATGCGAGGCATTTTGCGTTGTTAAGGACCTATCACCAGGCCCAGGCAGCCGTCGACGCCTGGCACCGGCGTTTCGGGTCGGACGTAGTCAATGAGGATTTGGACGAACTTACCGAAGACCTGGAGGACGCCAAGGCCTCGCTGATGGCTTACAATCTCGTGCCCGGCGTAAACGAACACGACCGGTCGGGTGGTCTACGCTACGCCTGCCGACAAAGAATTACCATAAACGGGATAATTCAGAGCGGGGCGGTCATTCGGATTGGCAATATCGAGGCAACGTTAAAAAAGGTTTATGTCGAAGGGCACTTTGCCCTCAACGGTGACACCGGAAAATTAGAATTTCACTCGGGCAGCAATAGCCGGCTGGCGATGCCGGTTGAGCAGGTATAAATCCAAGAAAGAGAGAGGAGAATGCAGTAATGTTCGTCAAACAATGGATGGGTACCGAGGTTGTCACTGTGGCGCCGAATGAGACTGTCGCCGCCGCCGAGAAATTGCTCAAGGGCCATAAAATCAGGAGATTACCGGTGGTTGAAGAGGGGATCTTGGTGGGTATTATCAGCCCCCATGATCTGAGAAAGGTAATGCCATCAATTCTTGATGCCGAGGGTGCAAGAGAAGAAGATTTTATTGCCGATCATACGGAAATACGGACGGTTATGACATCTTCGCCGATCACAGTCGGGCCGGATGATACCCTGGTCGAGGCGATCAGGAAGATGCGCCGCAATAAGGTTGACGGCTTACCGGTGATCGAAGACATGAAGGTTGTCGGCATCCTCAGTATAACCGATATCCTCGATGCCTTTTTGGAGATCATGACCGGCGGACAACCTGGAACCCGCCTTGATCTGAAAATCGATCATAGCCCCGAATCCTTTTATAAGATGGTCAAGGTTTTCCAAAAACAGAATAAAGAGGTCCTTGCCCTTACCCAGCACTACGGCTACAGCGCCGACCACCATTTGGTGACGGTGCAGATCAGGGAAAGCGATAATGATGAGCTTGTTGACATGCTGTGGAAGAACGGAGCGACGGTTGAACGGATTACCTCGGTGTCCTGAGAGCTATCCTCGGACGAGAGAGGTAATCATACCATTCTACAATACGGCATTTATTGTTAGAGAGTTTTTCTTAGGTGAGGTAAGATATATCATCTATACCGCAGGGGCATAAGTTTCGTTTGAGCAGGCAAGCTGCTCTACTCAGCTTTATCCGGAAGATGCATGTGCTAAACCAACTATCAAAGTGAGTCGCTAATGAACGATCAGGAACTGCAAAAGCAATTACAGTCCAAGGTGAAAAGAAAGCTCGAACCCCTGTTTGCCAAGTATAAAATGGACTTTGGCGGCATCGATGCCTCCCTGAAATGGAAGCCGATTGTCCTCATTATCGGCAACTATTCGTCGGGGAAATCCACTCTCATTAATGAATTTGTCGGACAGGATATCCAGCGGACCGGCCAGGCTCCAACCGACGATTCCTTCACCATCATCACTAGTGATCCTGGTGTATCGTCTGCGGAAACGCCCGGTTCGACCCTCGTTAATGACGAAAATTTGCCCTTCGGCCATTTTAAGCAATTTGGCGAAAAGCTCATCTCCCACATCTGTATGAAGCAGATTGCCAGTCCGGCACTTGAGAACATGGCGATCATTGATAGTCCGGGAATGCTCGACGCCACCAGCGAAAACGACCGGGGCTATGATTACCGGACGGTCCTTGGCGAGTTCGCCAAGATCGCCGACCTGATAGTGTTGATGTTCGATCCGCACAAGGCCGGTACCATCAGGGAATCGTACGAGGTCATCCGCAATACCCTGCCGGAAAAATCCGGGGAGCATCGCATTGTGTTCGTCATGAGCCGTATCGACGAATGCGACAATCTCAGTGATTTTACCCGTTCCTACGGTACCCTGTGCTGGAACATGTCGCAGATGACCGGCCGCAAAGATATCCCCCATATCTATCTTACCTATTCGCCCATTGTCGCCAATCTTGAGAGGATTGCCAAGGACTGGCCGCAGGAACGGGACCAGCTCGTTGAAAAGATCAAGAAGGCGCCGAGCTTTCGTATCAACCACATTCTTGAGGATATTGACCGCCAGGTCAATGAATTGCAGATGGTGGCCGAGGCGGTCGGGGAGTTTCTCCGGCGGGCGAACACCGCGTTTTGGAAATGTGCGAATTTTACCGCCGGGATCGCTATTATCCTGTTTCTTTTTGGGGATGTGTTTTTTGCCGGTGCCTTCGGCTATCCGGATGCAACACTCTTGGCATCCCTGAAAACCGGAGAGTTGGCACCCACCACACTGATAGTGCCGGGAGTTCTGGTTATGGCCACCCTGCTGCTTGGCTCCCTGGTATACAGCCGAATCATCTTTCGTTGGAAGCTGCGCAAGGCTCTTGCCAACACCTCCGGTCTTGTCGTCCTAGGTAATGATTATCGGAGAAATCTGTGGCGGAAGATGGAGCCTAAGGCACGGCAGAATCTCATTGGCCTCAAGGCCGGCGATTTATGGAGCGGGTACGGAAGAAGCCTGGCCAAGATCACCAACTTTCTCACCTACGATTTGAAGATGTACTACGACAAGATTATCAGCTGAGTCGCTGTCGTACTGGTGGCTGATTTCGGGCCGGGGAATGGTGAGACATGCTCCGGCCTTTTTTTGCGGTCACAATATGCCGAAGTCTTTGTCCAAGCAGGCGTTTATTGCACAGTTAGATCCTTGAACATGGTCACCGAATCGGCCTTGGTCCACAAGCCGACGTATCCCTGCAGGTCCCTGTCCGCCTCATAGCCCAGAACTTGTCGTTCTTCGAGAAAGGCCTTTATGAAGCTGCCGCTTATCGCTACGGCAAGGTTATACCAACGATTGCTGATGATGGGCACATCAACCTTGGCGCGCAGCAGGCGTTTGCCGTTCTTGAACTCAAAGAGGACGGCGTTATGCTCCAGGGCATTGATGCGCAGCACAAAGTAGTTTGCCCAATCACGTATGGCAAAAGCCAGTCCACCGGCCTGATCGATGACACCGGATAAAGGTTTGACAGCAACCCTGATTGTTCCTTCGCGTACTTTGCTTTTCTTGGCGATGGCCAGCGGAAAGTAATGATATGCCTCGATATTGTCAAGAATCTCTATATATCGTCTCTGCCCAAGGAAGCGGCCAAGGCTTTGGTTGATGCCGCTTGTAAGTGACGAGGCGAAATGCGATCCATCCTGAAGGATGCCATTTTCCATGCCGGGCGCGTCCTGGCGCCACATGCCGGTTATCGGGTAAAAGTCCTCGGGCGCATCTTTTTGTGGTTGTTCAAGGAAATTATAGTGTCCTTTGAAGAAGGATTCGATGAGGTATTCCACCTGACTTTCATCGCGCAGGGCCATATCAAGAAGTCTGGTGCTGCCGAGCAGACAGCCGAGCTGTTCCAGGGTGGTTTCCATCGCCGGCCGGTCCAGCCGATTCAGTGAGGCCTCGATGAGGTCGCCTTTTTGAACCGCCGCAAAACCCAGACGGCTTAGAACAGCAGCGATGTATTGAATGCGCAGAGACTTGCCGGAATATGCCCCTGCACCGCCGGTGAAATGCAAAGCCGCATAGTTCACTTCGGGGTCATCGGTGATGAGAGCGTCAACGGTTGCAAAGTGATAGCCGAAGCGGATGCTCAGGTTCATGTAATCATTTGAAACGAGAGTATAACTTGCCCCGCCTAATTGGCTTTGCTGCGGCTGAACGCCCCCGGCCAGAAGAGCCATGAAATTGTGGGCACCCACCGCCACCGAGCTTGACCAGTTGACGCCGGGATGGGAAAGCCCACGCCACAGAGCGCAAAACGGTATGCTGGAAACCTCGTGGGCGTTGATTTCGCTGCAGGTTGTCAACCCTGGGCGAAATCCACCGCCGAGGTCGAGGGCAAAAAGCCTGATCGGGATGGATACCTTGAGCTGTACGGCATTTCTCTCCCGGTCGGCCACCTCGCCAAACTGGAACATCTTGCGTACCGAAAATTCATGGCAATAGCGGATAATGTCATGGATTGACCGACATTTTTCCTGGCGAAAGTCAGGGGCGGCAGCATCGGTCAGGGTGAGAGGCGATATAAAATCAAGGAGGTGTTGCATGCGCAGGTGGGCAGGGCTGGCAAAGATCGGCCTTTTTATCGGGCGCACCCCGGCGGTCAGTTCCAGGACATTTCCTTTATAGACCTTTTTGTTACTGGCCCAGAGGGTAACCGTCTCACCACTCTGCAGGACGGTGGTGGCTGTCTGGGTATCAAAAAGTGCCGGAACGCCAAACTCCCTGGCGACCGAAGCCAGATGGCTGGCGCTGCTGCCGATATCGGTGATGATGCCCTTTACCTTGCCGACCCAGGGGGTGAGCATGGTCGAAGCGCTGCGGGACACCAGGATGGTGTCCGGGCCCAACTGTTCATTCATACCTTTGCCCCCGGTCGTAAAGACAACCACCTGGCCGGTGGCGATACCCGAAGCGGCGCATTTGCCGCCGTCAATAAGGATGGGATGCTGGGGGTAGTCAACCGCCGGGGCAGGTTCTTCCTCGGCATTTTCGCTGACGAGCAAGGGGCGAACCTGCAGAAGGAAAAGATGGTCGTCACCATCGACCGCCCACTCCATGTCGAGAGGGCGCTGGAAATGTTCTTCCAGACGCAGGGCGTAGATCCAGAGCTCCCGAAGAAAGGAGAGGTCGGTTGGTGAAGCGTTATCTTCGGTGGTTGCGGGCAGTATCTTAAAAGATTCTTTGCCCAGCCGGTAACTGTGCTGGGGGGAGACGTGGCCCCCCACCAAATCTTCCCCCAGCCCCTCCACACAACTGACTCGGATGATGCTATGATCGCCGCTTTGCGGGTCCGCCGTATACAATACCCCGCTCAGGCGTGGCTTGAGCATCTCGATGACCAGCACCGCCATGGGGGTGTCAAGATCATCGAGGCCGTGGTGCATCCGGTAGGACAGGGCGGCGGCTGAATACTTGCTGGCTACCACCTCTTTGTAGGCCTCGGCAAGTCCGGCCAGAGGGACGTTCAGAACCGAGGTGTATTGACCGGCAAAGGACACCTCGCCATCTTCACCGACGGCGCTGCTGCGCACCGCAAGGTGCAGGTCGGATGGGGTGTCAGCTGTCAGACCCTGCAGAGCAGTGTCTATAGCCCGTAGTATTGCCGCGGGCAGCGGCGTCGCCAATATCCGCCGGCGGATCAGGTCGCCGGTTTCTTCAAGAGAATTGGGATCGTCGGCGATCATAGTGGCGAGAGCCTCGTCAATCTCGGCGATCAGGCCAGTGTCCTTCATGAAATACCAATAGGCCGAGGTGGTCAGCGAGAAACCACGAGGTGTCGGTATGGCCAGCTCACTGCCCATATGGGCGAGGTTGGCGGCCTTTGCTCCGGTGACCTTTGACTGGGCCTTGGTGATTGTTTCGAGCGGCAGGGTAAAGGGTGTGGCGGCAAAAGATTCATCCCCGGCAAGCTCGTCTTGAATGCTGCGACGGATACTGTTGAGAATACTGTGTAAATCGTCGTATTTTTCGGCCGACATGGCAGCCAGCGACGATATCAATTTTTCCGTTTCGGTAAGCAACGAGCCTATTTTTCGTTCAACCAACTGGAGGGTGAATGGCCTGTTGTTGTAATACAGCTGCTCAAGATCGGCGATGGTGGACAATGCTGTCCTATTATGCAATAAGAGTTCCCGGAAATGCTCATAGCGAGACCTCTGCTTGGCATCCATTGACGGCAGAGGTTCACAGGTATTGCCGGATTGGAACATTTTCAGGAAGGGCATGGCATTATTCCTTAATAGCTGCAACAAACTGGTATGGCATGAGCAAATCGATACGGTTTGCCGCGAGAAGACTTTCTATAAATATGCTCTGCGATTTGCTCATTTTACCAGGACTATTTTTGTTTTTCCTCCCAGCCGAGGATGCCGCCTTCCAGGAAACGCACTGAGGGATTGATTTCCTGAAGCGAGCTGGCGACCGATTGGCTGACTGATCCGCCTTTGACACAATAGACGACGACTTCCTTGTCCTTGGGCAGCGTCTTGCTCCATTCGTCGATCTTTTCCGGATCCTGCCAGGCGGCGCCGGGAATCATATCCGGGGATTTCTCGTAATCAGCCTTTCTCCTGACATCAATGATCTGGATATCAGTTTTTTGGGTCAATTTTTCGTTCAATTCGTTTGGGGTAATGGTGGTAGTCATAGTGCTCCTGTATCTAATCGTTGGAGAAATTTTTAAAAGCCAAGGAGATGCTGGAGAAGGCCTGCGGCTCCGGCTCCGCCGATGATAGAGATAATACCGACCTTGGAGAATTGCATTAAACAAAATGACGAAATTGCCAGGATTGCCGAAAACCAGGCTAATCCTCCCTCCGGAAAGAGAATTTGGGTCCCGAACCAGACGCCGAGATTGAGGACAACGCCGACAACTGCCGGGGTGATGGTGGCCAGAGCCGCCGACATCTTGCTGTTACCGGTCAATCGTTCGATATACGGGGCACCAAGGAAGATAAAGAGAAAGCTCGGGAGAAAGGTGAAATAGGTAGCAACCAGCGATCCGGTAATCGATCCGAGAAATGGCCCCAAGGTTGCGGGATGATTCCAACCTGCCAGAAAACCGACGAACTGCACCACCATGATGAGGGGCCCAGGTGTCGTCTCGGCAAGTCCTAAGCCATCCATCATCTGTAGACTGGTCAGCCAGCCGTACTGCTCAACTCCGGCCTGGGCAATATAGCCAAGGAGGGAATAGGCGCCACCGAAGGTCAGAAAAGCCGCCTTGGTGAAGAACATAGCCTCGGTGGCAAAAATGGAATTGGGCAGAAGCAGATAAAGCGCAAAGAAGGGTAGCCCCCAAAGTGCGATAAAGATAGCGAGCAGCGCGGCGGTCCTGGCAAGAGAGGGAGCTGTGCTGTAATGGGCCGCCAGGTCGGCAGCACCGCCGGACCCTTCGATCGATTTCTTGCCTGGTAAGAAGAGGCTCGGGAAGAATTGACTGCCGATAATACCGATGATGCCAACTGAAACAATCAGCGCCGGGAAAGGGAATTGGAGAAAATAAGTAGCCAGGAAGGACAGAATGGCAATGCCGATCAGCAGGTTGTTCTTCAGCGATTTCTTGCCGATCTTGATGACTGCGCCAAGGACAATGGCGAGAACCGCCGCCTTCAGCCCGACAAAGATTGCCGCCACCCAGGGCAAGGTGCCATAGGAGATGTAGATAGAGCTGAGGGCAAAGAGAATAAAGACCGAGGGCAGCACAAAGAGCACTCCGGCAGCAATTCCACCTCGGGTTTTATGGAGCAGCCAACCGATATAGGTGGCCAGTTGCTGGGCCTCGGGGCCGGGCAGCAGCATGCAATAGTTCAGGGCGTGGAGAAAGCGGTCGTTGCTGATCCACTTCTTTTTATCCACCAACTCCTGGTGCATGATGGCTATCTGGCCGGCGGGACCGCCAAAACTGATCAAGCCGAGTTTCAGCCAGAAGAGGAAGGCCTCTTTAAAAGAGGGCGGACTGTGCTCGGTTGCCGTGGTATTTGTTGGGGGATCTGTAGGGGACATAATTCTCCGTTTTTACGAGGCTGTTGGAACGGTCCGGCGGAAAAGCAGGGCCGATATAATGAGTATCGTGGCTATGATCGCAAAGGCCAGGCGGAAATCCTGGCCATCGGAGAGGCCAATGAGCAGACCCGCGAGAATCGGGCCGGTGGCATGGCCGACATCATAGAGAGTACCGAAGACGCCCATTGCCGAACCGATATTGTCCTCCCGGCAGAAATCAGCGACCATGGCCGCGGAAGATGAGGTGACGATGGCCTCACCAAGGCCAAAAACCATGGAGAGGAGCAGGAGGATCGGATAATTCTGCACCCAGGGGACGATGGCAAAGGGTACGGCACAGACAAACATGCCCCAGAAGAGAAGAGGCCTGCGGCCATGTTTATCGGATATCCTGCCCATCAGTGGTTTGGCAAGGATGGTTATAAAAATCTGTATCCCCCAAATAAGACCGGCCTGGAAGACGGAATATTCAAGAACCATAACGATGTAGATGGGCATAAAGGCCTCAAGGGCACCCACCGACAGGTTTTGCACACCCTCCATATTGCTGGTTACCACGATCCTCCGGTCGGTGAGGATATTTTTCAGGCTATGATAAAAATGCGATAAGATAGCTGAGACGGTTGATTTGCCGGTACCATTGGCCGGTTTCCCGGCCATCGGCCTGCTTGCCCACAGTCCGGTCATCAGGGCCAGCATGCCCAGGGCTGCCACAACACCATAAATAATGTGGAAATGCTCCAGTTGCTGAGGTCCGTCACCGGCCAGATGGCCGAGAAGAAAACCGCCCAAAGGGGCGCCGATCAGGTTGCCGACAATGGTCACCGATGAAAAAAGGGAGAGCATTTCCCCCCTTTTGCCGCCGGCAATGTCGATAACCACCGCCATGATCACCGGCCCGTAGATGGCTGTGGCGAAGCCGTGCAGGAAGCGCACCGCCAGGAGGATGTTGTACGAATGGACAAACAGATAAAGAAAGGGGATGACGGCAAAAAAGGCCAAGCCGATCAGCATTGTCCGGCGTCTGCCGATGATGTCGGAGATGACGCCTGCCGGCATCTTAAAGAAAACCCCGGTTATGGTGGAAATGGCCACGGCAAACCCTATGGCCTCAGGCCCGACTCCAAAGGAAGCGGCAAATAGAGCCAGTACCGGGGTCCTAGCCAGGGCGTAAGAGGCTTTTGCCAGGAAGCCGGAAAGGCAGAGGCCATAAAAGTTTGTTCGTGGTTCCATTCTCTTACCCTGTTATTTTGAACCGAAATATTTGATTGCCGCTGCCATTTCCTTTTCGAAATCTTCAAGGATATGGCCAAAGCGGCCCTTTATATCGTCGCTGAGATGCTGGACATATTCCCGTGCCGCCTCTTCTCCATATTTTTCTTTGAACATCTGGAAATTGTCGGGGATGGCATTGATATCGTGTCGCTCGTTTTTTGTCGCGGGATCATCAATCCACTGGTGAATCTCAAGATATTTTTTGCCGGTCCTTCTGAGACTGGTTTCTACATGTTTTTCAATACTTGGCATAGGAGTTCTCCGTTTTAGTTTTTTTCTGTTAATGAAAGATACAGCGCTTCAAAGACGGCCATTCCCTGTTCCAGGGTTTCGCCGTCGGACAAGGTCTTGTTGCGGATTCCTTTTAAAATCATCTCGACCCCGAGGGTTTCGGGCATTGCAAATTTACCATCTTTAATATCGATATCGTGGACAATAGCGGCAAGGGTGTCGATACCCTTGCTGGTCAGGCCAAAACTTTCAACGAGAACCTCGAAGGTGCATAAATCGTCGATATGGGTGAAATCGCCGTTACGAACATCAAAGGTAACCTCGCCTTCACCCCTCGTGGCCTGTAATTCCTTTTCGTCCAGGAAGGCAAAGATCGCCTGTGGATCAATAAAGCGGCGGATCAACCAGGCGCAGGCCATTCTGTCGACAAAAGGTCGCTTGCGGGTCAGCCACTGCCGGCCACCGAACATTTCAATTCGTTTGCCACTTTCCAATTGGCGTAGAGCCAATCCCTTCGGGCCGCCGGCGATGGCGGTGAGTGCCTCTAACTGGCCCTTGAGCGCAACAAGACGGTGTGCCAGGTTTTGACCTGATTCCGATTGAAAGAAGTCGCGGTGTTGAACCGCCTGGAAATCGGCCTGGATCTTTTCAAACTGCCGGAAAAGAGAGGTGGTCTTCTTGTCCTTGCCGCCCTTTCGCAGATTGTCGATCCTGCCGGACAGCTCGTCGATTTTGACGCCGACTTCCTGGTATTGCAGCTGTCTCTGTTCATTGAAGAGGGCGATAATCTCCTGAGTTTGCAGAGGTTCGATATTCTCGGTGGTGACAAGGAGCCCTTCACCCTTCAGGCCGGGAAGCTCAGCAAGCATCCATTGTAGGGCTTCATGGTTGTCTTCCCGGTACGGCAGGATATATACCCCGCCCTTTAATTGTACAGCTCCTGACTTGTTGAGCTTTCTCCATATTTTCACACGGTTGTTTACCGGAGTCGCCGGGATCGAATAAAAAAACAGCAGCCATTTTGGGGTATGAATCTCTTCCATGTCAGGGTCCATTTTTTGATAAGCGCTTAGGTAAAAGTATCATCTGTTACAAAAATAAGTAACGTTTGATATTGTTGTTGTCAAGGAAGGTGCTTGGAAAATTTCCGCGAATGCTCAACCTTTTTTATGAATACGCCGGCAGAAAGGCATTTGACACCTTTGCAAGACAAGGCATACAATGAAACTTCTTCACGCAATATTACAGTGTTTCCGGGTATTCTTCCCGGTCAGGACAAAACAAGAGGAGGATAAAGGATGAGAAGTTTGATTGGCAGGCTTATGAGTATTTTTGTCCTGCAGAGTATCGTGATCCTTGCCTTGCCGGGATTTACTCACGCCGGGGAGACTGCCACCGGACAGGAACAGGCGGGGCGGCAGCTGCCGGTTTATGCCACCGATGCCGGCAAGGGTCTGCCTTATATGATTGAGCTGATGCGCGGCAGGAAGGCCTTCCTCCTTGGTGATGCCACCCACGGAACTGAAGAATTTTACGCCTTTCGCAAACGGGTGACCAGGCACCTCATCCGCGACTTGGGGGTGCGGGTGGTAGTACTGGAGGCAGAATGGGACGGTGGTAAAATGGTTGACGAGTATATCCGGGGCCTTTTACCTGGGACTGTTTGTGCCCGCCAGCTCCTGCCGCAGGCCTTCAAATACTGGCCGGTCTGGGTATGGGCCAATGAAGAGCTGGTCGAGTTTGTTGAATGGCTTAAGGAATTTAACAGTCACCTGCCGCCCGATAAGATGGTTCGCTGCCGCGCTATGGATATGCAGTTCGCGATAGGCGCAGCCCTTGAATCGCTCGCCGGGGTATGGCCGGCAGACTCCAGGCATGGCCGAATCTACGACGACCTTCGCCGGTGGTGGCGCCAATATGAGGATTACCCCATGCGCTATAATTTCGCCTATGCAGAGGGCCGCGACACCGGCAACCTTATGGCGACCGAGCTTCTCAGCGACCTGCCCGCGGGGGATAAGGAATGGCGGCAGCGGCTGATCATGTTGATCGCTGCCGAGGAGTATTACCGGGTCATGTCGTACAATCAGTACGAATCCTGGAATATCCGCTCACGGCATTTTTCCGGATATATTGAGGATATTCTGCAGGAGCCGGAAGGGGCCAAGGGCGTTGTCGTGTGGGCCCACAACAGCCATGTCGGTGACATGTCCGCCACCGATGTCCAGGGTACCGGCCTCACCAGCTTTGGCGCCCTGTTGCGGGAGCGTTTGGGCAAGGATCAGGTGTTTATCCTCGGCAGTGCCGGGTATAGCGGTACCGTCCTGGCCGCAATCGAGTGGTATCAGGACCCGGTGGAAATGGTTGTACCACCGGCCGCTCCGGGGTCGCTGGAGGCGATTCTTGACAGCGGCGGCTGGGACAATTCGCTGCTGGTGTTTGAAGATGATGAGCAGAGGGAAAAATGGTCGATGCCCTTGTTGCACCGGGGCATTGGTGTCGCCTACAATGCCCAGGCGGAAATGCCCAGTTATTATCTTACCGCACGAATCAGCTCGCGTTACGACGCCGTGGTTTTCTGGCGTAAAACTAGATCTTTGCAGTTGATGGCCGATCCCTGAATCGACGAGTATTCCCCGCAATCTACGGGGTGCAGCCGCCGGGTGTTGATGGGTAGAGATCTTCAAGGGTGAAGGTAGTGGTGATAATCTGCTCGCCTCTTTGCACCTTGATGGGGATGGTCGTGCCCGCAGGGCCGCGCAACAGCTCGCGAAGATGGACAATGAGGTGGTCCGGACCGATAATCTCTCCTGCCAGTTCCAGGATGAGATCGCCAACGGCAAGTCCGGCCTTGGTTGCCGGGCAGTCACTGGCCAGGTAGGAGATCATCGCCTGATTATTTTCCGCCCGGCCGATGATCATCCCGGATTTGTCCTGGGGAAAGGCCTTGTTGAAGGATTTACCCTCTTCAAGGGTGATTTTCTGTTCTGGGTAGTTGAGAAAGAGGTGGAAATGGCGGAGTGTCGAGTTGCCGAGATTGCCGCCGACCTCGCCCAGGGCGGTGGCCCCGACGCCTTTTTCGACGGGAATGGAGATCAGGGGCCGATCCAGGCGGAAGCGGTCGATTTGCAGGCAGTTGAATTGGATGTTCTTCTCAAGGGACACCCCGGCCATCCCCTGGCTGACGATCTCCACCCCGGCCCTTTTCTCAAGCCCGTGTTTTTCCGCAAAAGGGTAGTGGATGGAGCTGTGGTAGGAACCGAGATCAAGGCTCCACAGGCTTGCATACTTACCGTCGACTACGGTCGGCAGGGTGAATGTCCGGTATTTCAGCGGGGCGCTGAGTGTCACTCCGGAACCCTGGTAGACAAAGGTGGCGGGGTCGTGAAAGGTGACAAGCTGCTGGTCGTAATCGACCTCGACGACGAAGCGGGAGAGAAAGTCATAGCCAAGGATACCGGCCATCACCGGCTCGTAGCTTCTTGCCGACAGGTCTTTGGCCGCGTACATCTTTTGACTGTCAAAGCGGATGGAGCCAACCTGATGGTCGGGTACCCCGACGAAGTAGAGATCAAAGAGCTCACCAAAACCATAGCCGCGAATACTGCCTTCCACCTTCAGGCCATGCTGTTCGGCATAGTCCTTATCGATGATCGACATCGAGGCGCCGCTGTCGAGAACCCAGTAACGGGTGTCGCCGCCGACTGTTACCGGTAAGTAAATGAGATTTTCAATAAACTGGAAGGGAATTGTCGCCTTGTCGGCACCGTCCTTGAAGTGATAGCCCTTTTCTCGTTGTGGCGGGGAAAAGAGTTTGTCGTCGACCGGCGGGTTGTTTTCGAAGGCGGTCGTCCAGGTTTCTTCAGTCTTGTTCCAGGGGTGATAGGTGTTGTGCTGGTGGAAGGAGAGTACCAGGCCGTCGACGATTTTGTAGTCGTCGTAATAGCTCTCTATCTCCATGTCCGGCTGGCGGTGCAGGGACGCGGTCATGAACATGGTCTGGGTGTCATAAAAGAAGTGGCCGCGGTCGGTGTTGATGGTGTTGTCGAGGATGAGCTCGTAGCAGGGCCGGCCCTTTACCACCTTGACTCCGCCGAAGGTCAGGGCAAAATACGGTGACTGGCGATTCAGGTGTTCGTACCGGTCGATGAGCAGGCTGATCTGCCGCCGTTTCAGAGTGTCTTCATCTTTCAGGACCAGTTGCTGGCCGTTGGTGTCGAAGAACCAGGCATAGTCGCCGCTATCGCCGGTGATCTGGGTAATGATAGAATAATCCTCTTCCGTCCGGTACTGCAGGGGGCGTTTTTCCCAATGTTTGAAGGTGCCCTGCAGGCCGTCGTAGTGAACCCGGCCCTCACTGGTACTGGTGATGCTGTTGTTGAGCCGCTCAAGGCCGCCCACCGCCTCGTAGTGGCGGAGGAGGATCTGGTAGGGGTCGGAGAGATCGATGATCTCGTCGACCGCCGCCGCCGAAGAGGCGAAGAGGAAGGTTAGAAGGAGGCTGAAAATCCGGAATGCAGGGTGAAAGAAGCGCATCATGTCTCCACTCAGCGGACCATGACTTCAACTCTGCGGTTTTTTGGCTCGGCGACGTTGTCGGCTGTTGGAATGAGTGGGTTGCCCTCGCCATGATAGATGATGGTCATATCTTCCGCACTGACCTTTTCCTTGCGGAGGATGTCGTGGACCAGCTGGGCCCGTTCCAGAGAAAGCCTGCGATTGTAGTCGTCGCTTCCCTTTCGGTCGGTATGGCCGATGATGGAGATATCCCTCGATTGGCGTTTTTTGATAGCCGCCAGGATGTCACCGACGAGCTTTTTCGAATCATCGGTCAACTCGTTGGAATTAAACTGAAAATAGAGGAGAAAGCTTTCCGGCGCCAGGGGCTGGACTTGCAGGGCAGCCTCGAATACCTGTTGGGTTTCTTCGGCCTTGATAGCTGTCGGAGGAGATGGTGCGCTGTCGCGGCCCTTCAAAAAAATGGCTTTGCCATCTTCTTGAAGTACCCCGCTGCCCTTATCGGTTGCAACCTGAAGTGCGCCCACCGAACCGTCCTTCGCTGGACTGAGGACAACAAAAGACTCCTTGCCACCGCAGCCAGTCAGGAGGGCGACGACCAAGAGGAGAAAAAAACATCTGAGGTTCATAGTGTTCTCCATTTTTGGAGTTGAAAAAATGGCAGTTCGGGGCTCACAGATTGCCTATGCATCCCTGGGACTTGTCTTACTCGGCAAACCTCGCCTTGAAATTGGTTTCTTCTTTCAACATGCTGATCCGGCCCACCGGGGTGTCAAGCTCAACCGCGTGGGGCGCTAGTTTGCCGAGGAGGCCGGATTGATAGACGAAGGTGCCGTGTTGCATATTGAGGCGCATGGCGTATTCGTTGGATGCCGGAGCGAAGGTGTATTTTTCCATGGAAACCCGGCTGATCGGGCCCATGGAGATGAGGGTATTGTCGTCGAGGAGGATGCCTATTGCCCCGTCCGAACCGGTGAGGATGGTGTCGCTCTGATAAATGCGGTCGTTGGGGAAGGCCGGTTTGGTCTTGCCGTCTCTCAGGATGGACACTAAGCCCCGCAGGCCTTTGACTTTGCCTATTGCCCTTTGCTCGGCGGAGCTTGTCAGAGGAAAGGAGAGGCAGAGCAGAAGAGCCAGACAACAGCTAAAAGCAGAATTTCTCATGGTGATTCTCCGCTATCAGATACACCTCCGGACAGCTTGTCCGTTTGTAACGTCTCTCTGAACACAACATTTTTACGGCACTTTTTCATTCTCCCGGATTCAGTATGCCGCTGGCATTTATCGACTTATACCAGATGGGCATAGTATTTTTTAAAAAGACAAGTTGCCCCCCATCCTTATCGCTGGTTCAGGCTCTTTTCAGCGTAGCCCTTCAGCTTTCTGTTGGGGGCCTCGCTTGCCACCTTGGAGAGGGTCGCCCGGTACTTGCTGTTGCCGGAAGCCCCTAATGCCTTACAAAGCCAGGACAAGGTGTCGACAGTGTCATTGCGGTCGTGATCGGTGCCGCTTGTCTTATAGCCGTTGAGCAGGATTTTTTCCACGACGTCGAGGACAACAGGATCGCGAAGATTCGACCTGACCATCAGCTGCGCTGCGTTCTTTTGCTCCCGAGTGTTGTTTGACTCAAGCATGCGCAGGTACTTTGCCTGTTCGGAGGTAAGCGAGGGCATTTGTGGCGCTTGCGGGGGCGGTGCAAATTGAGGTGGAGGCGGCGGTGGGGTATAGGTCTCTCGTTTCACCGAGACAGCAGGTTTGGCTGGTGGTTCATCTGCCGCTGGGCTGCTTGCGGTAAGCGTAATCGTGACGATTTTTTCCTCATTTGCGCCAACGGTAATCCACTCCTTGGCCATTCTGTAGCCGGACGCGGTAACTTCCACGTGGTACGGTCCGGGTTCAAGAATCATGCCCCGTTCGTATACCTGGCTGACATTGAGAAGACGAATCTTGGAACCAGCAGGCACCGTTTCGACGGTGAGCTTGGCTTTTTTTGGGCTGGTATCGATCATGCTCTTCACCAGCTGGCTGTAGTTGACCGATCCGGGGCTGGTTTCTTCGTCGATCTTGGCGGTGCATATTTTTTGCTGGACAGAGGTAATGGTAATTTTGCCGGTCTCAATACGTTCGACATCCAGCACCTCACCGGTCTTCGGATGTTTGATGATCTGTCCTTCCTTGTAGACGATAAAGCGCATGTTGGTTTTTACACCGGTGCGAATCCCGAGATCCAGGGTTACCGTATCACCGCTTCGATTCACGACATAGCCTTCAAGCGGGAAATTTTTAATAATCTTGTCGGACATTTCTATGACCATGTCCTGGAGCTTGGTGGTGGCGGAGCTTTTAATGTTTTCGGCGGCGATAATGGAAGCGCTTTCAACATCGATAATCCGGGCGTTAATCTCAGTTACCTCCCGCAGTTTCATGACCGAGCCGGTGATGATGACCTTGACACCGAGGAGCTTGCCGATCTGGGTGGCACTGTTGGCGTCAACGATTCCGGTCATGGCCAGCTTCTGTTCGCCGAGAATCTTTTCCAGCATTCTCCTTTCGACCACATCGAAACGGCCTTCCCGGACCATGGCGGTTATGAACCATTCAGCGACAATGGTTCCCATGTCTTTGTTATCGAAGTTCTCACCCTGGAGTTGGAAATCGAGGACGGCAATCTTGGTCTTGCTGAAATCGGCGAAGGCTTGCAGGGGTATAAGCGATACAAAGAGTAAAAATAACAACGTGTTCGTAAACTTTCTCATTTGAAGCTCCTCGGCCGATGAAACTTTTTTTCTGTATATCATTGTAAATTCAAGGTAATACGATTGCCTGAGACATTGGTCACCACCAGTTTGCTGCCTTCAACGGCCTTGTTGTCGACCTGATCACAAAAACTGTCGGCAGTACCTTTAAAGAGTACGGAGAGCTCGAGCTTGCCTCCTCCAAAGTTTCTCTTGGTGACAGAAACGACGCCCTGCGTGTCTTCCAGCAGCTTGGCGGCACTTTTCTGGGTGCCGTAGCTTTTAACGCCGCTGATAACAACCTCGTAATTGGCGCCGTTGTTGACGGTATCCTGGAAGGAGGTGATGATTGCCTCAAAGAGTTTCTTGTCCATGAGGTTGGTGGCCGCTTTAGTCGCCGCCTGGGATTGAGCGATGTCGTCGGCGATATGGGCGGCGGCTCCGGTAGAGGACTTGGTGGCGACGATCCGTCCGTTCGAGCAGTTGACGACCTTCACGGTGAGGCTCGCCTGGCCTGACTTCATCCCCGAACCTTTGAGGACCTCATTTTCAAGAAGACTTTTTTTGACGCTGCCGACCACCACATATTCCGCACCGTTTTCCGCGCCGAGTTTGGCAGCGGCCACTGGGTCGCCATCTATTGCTTTGCGAATAAAGGGATCATCTTTGGCCATGAGGGCTGCCGTTTGGGCCGGATCAACCAGCTCAAAACCTTTGCCCTGGAGAAAGTCGACGACGGCACTTTCGGCGTTGTGACCGCCCTGTTCCTGGATTAGCACCATGGTGCGAGGCTTGTCCATCGAGGCGAGGAGGATTTTCAGGGCCATGAGGTCGGCGGTAATCGAATCCAGGGAAACCACTGCCGAGATCTTGACGTGCCAGGTGTCGCCTTTTTGCTCCTCCTTGAGGGTGTCAAAACTGCGAACGGCGCCAAAGCTCTGGGTGATGACCTTGTCCTTTTTCAGGATGAAGTTCTCGACCTCGGTCTGAGAACTGAGGACAACCCCAATCCCTTCCTCTATTGCCGCCCTTTTTGCCTGAAGGAGTGCCTCCGGTTTGGTGGCGCCATAGCCTTCAGCGGTTATGGCCTTGTCACCGGTTTGTTTCCCGCCGGCCGGCTGTGCGCCAAGCACCAAACCAGGAGCGAGAAGAAGAATAACCATGAGGCTCAACAAGAGGTCTTTCATGCCTTGACGTCCTTAGGGGATTTAGGTTCAAGCAGTGGGAAATGAAAGTTATTTCTAAGGAAAAAGAATATATTTTATCGGACAAAAATACAATGAGCATCCTAAATATTTTGGGAATTTTCTAGAACGATGGGGGGGCTTGTCGCCGTCATTTGGCTGCGGGGTCAGGCGTTTAAACTTTTGCCAGACAATCGGCGTGGCATGTTTTGGTAAGGATCGGGTGGCGTAGGGCAGGGGATGGCGGATTTTAAAAAGGATGGGGAATAATTATTTTGCCGAAACCCATTGGTGATGATGCATGAAATGGGTTTCGACAGGCGATAGAGACGTTAAAGAGCTATCTTGCGGACGATGATATTGCCTACCGAATAGCCGGCACCAAAGGAGCAGATGACGCCGAGATCGCCATCTTTAATATCTTCATGGTGCATGTGGAAGCAGATGATTGAACCGGCTGAGGCGGTATTGGCATAGGTATCGAGGATGGTCGGGGTTATCTCTGGAGTGATCTCGGTACCAAGGAGCTTCTTGCAGATCAGCTGGTTCATGTTGAGGTTGGCCTGGTGGAGCCAGACCCTTTTCAGGTCGGAAGGGGCAATGCCGTAGCCAGCAAGGTGCTCACGAATAACCTCTGTGGCGATGGGCACCACCTCCTTGAATACCTTTCGGCCCTCCTGAACGAAGAGCCGGTCCTTTTCCGCTCCCTGGTCTGGCCTGGTGCGGTTGAGAAAGCCGGAACCATTATAGATATTGGTGGAATACTGGGTTGCCAGTTTGGTCCCGACGATCTCGAAGGCCTCTTTTTTGGTGGAGTAGTCTTCGCGTTCGATAAGCACCGCCGTGCACACGTCGCCGAAGATAAAGTGACTGTCGCGATCGCGGAAGTTCAGGTGGCCGGAGCAGATCTCCGGGTTGACCATGAGAATCGCCCGGGCGTTGCCGCGATAGATCGAATCGACCGCCGTTTGAATGCCAAAGGTGGCGGAAGAACAAGCGATATTCATGTCGAAGGCAAAGCCTTTTATGCCCAGGGCGTTTTGCACCTCGACGGCAATCGCCGGATAGGGGCGTTCCATGTTGGAGCAGGAGACGATGACCGCATCGATATCTCCTGCCTCCTTACCGGCCTGTTCCATCGCCTCCCGGCCGGCGGCGACGCTCATCTCGCACTGGATAGACCGTTCATCGGCAGAACGGTAGGGCAGGCGGGGACACATGGTCTTGGGGTCGAGGATTCCCTCCTTGTCCATAACATAGCGGCTTTTTATCCCGGAGGCCCGCTCAATGAATTCGGCGCTTGATTCGGCAAGGGGCTGGCAGGTCCCGGCGGCAATTTCCGCACTGTGCTCCCGGTTGAAATTGGCCACATAGGTATTGAAGGAATGTACGAGCTCGTCGTTGCTAATGCTGAAAGGCGGAGTATACACTCCCGTACCGCTTATAATAATTCTGGCCATGATTCCCCCTTCGGGTATGTATGGATAGTATCAACTCATCCTGAACCGCTGAAATGATGTGCCCTGCTTCTCCTTGTATAGGAGGCACGAAATGCTGCAAAGCTACTCGTTATCACCAACTTTTGCAATGTTGCTGACTATCGATAGTGCTGGACGTGTATGAGCGAAGGAGCAAGGCATGGCCAATTCGCAAGGGACACAGAAAAGGTGAGGGAGACAACCGCCCGGGGGGGCGGCTGTCTTTACTGCTTATCGCGCAATCAATCCAGCAGGCATCTTTGATCAAGCTGAAAGACCTGCATCATGATGGCGTGATCGATCATACCGACACCTTGGGCGAGGGCGTCGACCATGTCCCGGTCTTCCCAGCCGAGCTCCTTTAATCGGGCGATGTCGCTCGCTTCGATTGAGCCGGGATTTTTCATCGAACGGATAACGAAGGACAGCATGGCACTTTCATTTTCCTCAAGCATTGATTTGCTCGGGTCGGCTTCCATCGCCCGGATGGTGTCGTCGTCGTTGCCCAGTTTCTTTAAGAATTGTTTATTGAAATCAATGCAATATGGGTAGTCAAGGGTTTTCGCCGCCAGATAGCGGATATGGGCGAGTAAGGCGAAGCTGAGCTTTGGGTGTTTGCTTAAATAACGAATCCGCTTCAACTGCAGTTCAAAGAGTGCGGGGCTGACACTGAGAAGCTGCATCGGCTGGGGAATTGCCCCAACGTTTTTCATAAACATCTCATATCCTTCCTTGATTATTCCTTCTGCGTTTTCAGGTGCAACCGTTGTAATGCGAGCCATGCTGGATACCTCTCTTGAAAGTGGTTTTTAGGCGGCCACTCGGCGGTATGTAGCGACCGGGGTGGCAAATTGATATGGCACAATAGCGGAGGACTGTGTATAAGTAAAATTAATATATATAATCGAATCGATTAGGAGGGTTAATTTAGAGACTATGCAGCACTTGGAAATCAAACACCTGCGGATGCTCAGTGCCATCTCGGAAAGCGGCAATATGACCAGGGCCGCGGAGAAGCTGTGTATCACCCAGTCGGCCCTCAGCCAGCAGCTCAAGGATATTGAAGGAAAGCTGGGAACCGGCCTTTTTTTTCGCACCCGAAAAAAGATGATTGTCACCGAGGTCGGCCGGCAACTTCTGGAAACCGCGACCCAGGTTCTTGAAACGCTCGATCAGGCGGAGCAGGATATCTCACGGAAAATCTCCGGCGAAAGAGGTGAACTGAAGGTAGGGACGCAGTGCATCTTCTGTTACAAGTGGCTGCCCCAGGTCATGCACCTCTTTCAGCAGAAATTTCCAGGTGTGGAGATCGAGGTTGGGAATTCCTCCGATTTGTCGGCGGAACTTCTGAACAAGAAATACGATCTGATAATTTCCGGGGCGGTCTCACCTGGTGAGCTTCATACCTCAGTCCCTCTTTTTCAAGATCAGCTGGTTTGCGTCATGAAGGCCGACCACCCCCTGTCTGCCTGTGGCTTCATCCAGTTCGACGATTTTCACGGCAATAATCTTATCTCCCATGCCGAGAAAGGCAGGAACCGTTTTTATCAGCAGATTCTCAAACCAAAAGGCATAGAGCCGAAAAAGATCATGAACGTAGGTGCGCCGCAGGCGATAATCGAGATGGTTGCCGCCGGTTTCGGCATCAGTATTTTTCCGCGGTGGGCGATTGCCGAGGCCTTAAAAACCTGGCCGCTTGTCTGTCGGCCCATAAGCCCGCGGGGCCTTCCTCTCACCTGGCATGCGGTGTATCTCAAGCATGCCAATATTCCCATCTATCAGCAGGAATTTCTCAGAAACATCAGTAAACTAAATGTCACCGAACAGATCTTGCCGATTGATCGCCAGGCTATTGGCCGGGGATGATAAGAAGGTCTGTTGGAGATATCTGAGAAGTGCATCTGTGGCGTCAGAACTGTCCATAAAGTCAAGATTAGGTCCTCGTGTAAAGGGTAAGATTTCAATCTTGATAAAAAACGGCGGTTAAAAATCAGAAAGCGGTCTACCTGCTAAATGGTCATCACGGGTTTGCAGCTGAGCAATGACTATCTCCAGAGTCGCATCAAGGGTGAGAATTGTTTCCTGCGGAAGCTTCCTTAAAGCTATCGGTAGCACTCCCTCGGCTGGACCGGGGGCCATGACAATAACCTTAGCCCCTTGCTCGGTCAACCATAAGCCTACCCTGCGTTGATCTTCTTTGCTGCGTTCTTTTGTGATCAACCCACTACTCACCAGTTTTTCAACAAGCTGACTGCAGGTTGATTGGTGAATGGACAATCGCCCTGCCAGTTCGGATACGCCTATCCCTGCGGCATTGGCGATTTCCTGCATCAACCAGAGTTGGGAGCCGGTAATTCCACATGTTCTTTCAACTTCTCGGAAATGTTGGCGAACCGTGCCATAGATGAGACGAAATTTTTTTAAGACTTGCAATGCGAGGTGGTTGGTGTCCGGGTCTGTCAAGGGACTCTCCTTTATAAAGTAACGGGGCGCTTCAGTTGATTGCATATTATAAAGTTTGCAATCTCAGAGCGCATTAACTATATTCATATAAATATAATTAATAGCAATATACTTTGTTGCCAGATTGCCGGTGGGGGAGATGGATCTACTATGTGCGGAAGCCGGCAATAGCCATATGATTTGAGGGGAGCCACCAGATAACTCCATGAGCCAATTTTACCTAGCCGAACATTCAAGGCCGCATGCGCCGCATCTGCAGCATGGAGAAATGCAGCCAGTACTGCTTTTTGGCGAGGCTTTGGCCGATGTCTTTCCCGACCAAACCATTCTCGGGGGTGCGCCATTCAACGTGGCGAACCACTTGCAAGCCTTTGGGCATAGACCAGTACTGCTGACCTGCCTTGGGAATGATGCTCTAGGGAATGAGATTTTCAGGTTCATGACGGACAGCGGCATGGAGACTCTGGCAGTGCAGCGCACCGTCCACTATCCAACCGGCCGGGTGGAGGTGACCTTAGTTGGTGGGGATCATCGTTTCGTTATTCTGCCGGCACAGGCCTATGACTATATCGATCCGGAAGTCGCAAAGACTACAACCGCTTCACTTGATGCCCATGTTTTGTATTTTGGAACCCTGGCGCAGCGCGAGGAGTCATCCCGTCGAGCCCTACAATCTCTTTGCGACAAATTTTCGGGTGTTAAGTTTCTCGATATTAATTTGCGCAACCCTTGGTATGACGAGGCAATTATTTACCAGTCACTCATGATGGCAGACATTCTCAAGCTCAATATCGACGAGCTTGCGGTTTTGTCGAAGATATTTGATGTCGCTGGGATGAACCAGGAAAGTCAACTCAAAGAGCTTGCCACTCGATTCTCTCTTGTGCGGATTATTCTCACCCGTGGCTCTGAGGGAGCCTGGTTGTGTGACAACGAGGGGGGCATGTTTAAGACGGGACCTCCTCCGGCAATTACCACTTTCGTTGATACCGTTGGGGCCGGTGATGGGTTTAGCGCCGTCTGTCTTCTCGGTGAATTGCGCCACTGGCCAATTGAGCTAACCTTGAACCGGGCCAATGCTTTTGCCGGGGCGATCTGCGGATGCCGTGGGGCAATCCCCGACACCCTTCATCTCTACGAAAAACTGAAGATTGCATGGTGCATATAACAAAAAAACCCTCCCGAATGGATAAGCGATTATTCATCCTGTTGATCAGCGTGCACGGATTAATCAGAGGCAATCGCCTTGAGTTGGGGCGCGATTCCGACACCGGGGGACAAACCAAGTACGTGGTAGAACTCGCCCGCGCTCTTGCCGAGCGTGAAGATGTCGACAAAGTGGTGCTGATGACGCGCCGGGTAGTCGACACTCAGGTCAGCGCCGATTATGCGGTACCCTTCGAACCTCTGTCCGATAAGGCGGCCATTGTCAGGATCGAGTGCGGCGAAGCGAAATATCTGCGCAAGGAACTGCTCTGGGACTCGCTGGAAAATTTCTCGGATAATGCCCTGGCATTTCTCAAGCGCCATGGCCGGGTCCCGGATATCATCCACAGTCATTATGCTGATGCAGGTTATGTCGGCTCACGGATTTCCCATCAGTTGGGGGTTCCATTGGTTCACACTGGCCATTCTCTTGGTCGCAACAAGCTGATGCGGTTGCTCGCCGGTGGTATTAGGTTGAGTGAGATTGAGTCGACTTACCATATATCACAGCGGATAGAGGCGGAAGAAACGACCCTGGCGGTTGCCGACCGGGTCATCACTAGCACCCAGCAGGAGATTGAGCAGCAGTACGGCCTTTATGATTTTTATCAGCCCGAGCGAATGCGCGTGGTCCCCCCAGGAACAGATCTGGACAACTTTTTCCCACCGCGGGGCGATGAGAAAAACAGCGACATTTTTGGTGAGATAAAGAGATTTCTACGCCATCCCAACAAACCTTTGATTCTCGCCCTGTCGCGTCCCGACCCAAGGAAAAATATCTGTGCGTTGGTCGAGGCCTATGGCGAATCTCTCGCCCTACAGCAGGTAGCCAATCTGCTTGTCATTGTCGGTAATCGAAATGATATTCAGGAGATGGAGGATGTTACCCGAACGGTGATCAATGAGTTGCTGCTGGCAGTCGATAAGTATGATCTTTATGGTAAGGTGGCTTATCCAAAACAGCATGGTCCCGAAGAGGTGGCGGTTCTTTATCGCCTGGCTGCTTCCTCCCACGGGGTCTTTGTCAACCCGGCGCTGACAGAACCCTTTGGCCTGACTCTGATTGAGGCCGCTGCCAGTGGTCTGCCCATCGTGGCGACCGAAGACGGTGGGCCAGTCGATATCATTGCCAATTGTCGTAACGGATATCTAATTAACCCGCTGGACAGAGAGACAATGGCCAAGACACTGCTCATGGTATTGACAGATCAGCAGGAATGGCGCCGTTTAGCAAACAACGGGGTTCGCGGGGTGAAAACCCACTATTCATGGCAGGCCCACGTTGACAGATATCTGCAGGTCATCCGTCCCCTGATCGACAAAACCGAGCAGGTCTTTCCGCAAAAGGTGCGAAGGCGGCAAGGCGTCTCCCGGCAACGGGCCATATTCGCCAGTCTTGATCTCAATCTCATTGGTGATCAAGCATCATTGGCGCAGCTGTTGCGGCTCATGCAAGGACAACATAAATCGACCATCTTTGGCATCGCCACCGGTCGGCTGCTGGGTGATGCCATGGCAACCCTAAAGCTCTATTCCATACCCTTACCGGATGTGCTTATCTCCGGCCAGGGGACGGAAATCCACTATGCTCCTGAGTTAACGCCATCGTCAGGATGGGCGAGGCATATTGATCACCTGTGGAGTCCCCAGCGTGTTAAGGAAATCCTCGATGAAATACCGGGTTTGAAAAGACAACCGAAAAGTTACCAGAGTGACTTTAAGATCAGCTATTTCATCAATCCAGCAATGGCAAGTGTCGCTGACATTCGCTCCGCTTTGCTGCGAAACGAGCAAGTCGTGAATACCGTTTTCTCGTTTGGTCAATTTTTCGATGTGCTGCCGGTGCGGGCCTCGAAGGGACTGGCCCTTCGATGGTGTGCCGAGCAGCTGGGCTTTCCCTTGAAGAATACGCTGGTGGCGGGAGTTACCGGGGCCGACGCCGATATGCTGCGCGGCAACACCCTGGCGACGGTGGTGGAAAACCGTCATCTGGCCGAACTGTCCAGCTTGGAGAATATCGACAATATCTATTTTTCCACGAGGGAACATGCTGCGGGCATCCTTGAGGCGATCGACCACTACAGGTTTTTTGATGATACCAGTGAGGTTGTTCCATGAGACGCCTGCTGCTCTGTACCGATCTGGACCGGACGCTGCTTCCTAATGGAGCTGCGCCAGAATCGGCAGGGGCACGCGAATTGTTTACCCAACTTGCCAATCGCGACGATGTCGTCGTTGCCTTTGTGACTGGCAGGCATCTGGCCCTTGTCAAGAAGGCAATTGCCGATTATAGCTTGCCTCTGCCGGAGATTATTGTCGCCGATGTGGGCACAACCATTTACCGGAGCAACAGGGCTGGGTGGCGGCGAATGAAATCCTGGGATCATCTCCTTGACGCCGACTGGCGCGGACTTTCCTGGCGAGACATCGATCGACTGGTAGGGAATATTGCCGGGCTCAGTCGGCAGGAAGAGGCAAAACAAGGGAAATACAAACTGAGTTTCTGCCTGTCTCTTACTATCGATCCCCAACCTGTGCTTTGTTGGCTTGAGACGCGATTGCGTGCCGCACAGATCAATGCTGCCCTGGTATGGAGCATCGATGAAGAAAAGGAAACCGGACTTATCGATTTGATTCCGCAATGTGCTGGGAAGCTTCCGGCTATACGGTTTGTCATGCATCAATACGGATTTTCACTCAAGGGGGTGTTGTTTGCAGGGGATAGCGGCAATGACCTTGATGTGCTGCAGAGCGACATCCCCTCTGTGTTGGTCGCCAATGCCCACCCGGTTGTGAAGCAGCAGGTCACTTCATCCACAGTAGCGAGCCTCCATATTGCCAGCGGCGGGTATCTGGGGATGAATGGCAACTATGCAGCGGGTATCCTGGAAGGAGCAGCCTATTTTTGGCCGGCAATCGATGCCTGGCTGCAACGCGTATATACCGAACAAGGTTCTTGATGTACGAACAAGCCTCCCATGCCCTGCTCAACGAGATTCTCTACGAACTGAAAGATGAAATCGGTAAGTTTCGCCTTCGCCATTTTTACACCCGGCTAGGGGCGAATTTCTACGCCATTCACTCCCTGTTCCGGCTGTTGTATGGCGACCGGAGTGATTTCAAGCAACAGCTGGTCCATCTGGTTGAGACCCTCGCTCTGCGTTATATCGCGCGGCTGCCCCATCTGCGGAAATCCGATCTTGCCCGGGAAAGGAACTACAACTGGTTTCTCAGCCAGAAGTGGGTGGCCATGGCGCTTTATTGCGACCGGTTCGCCGACAACCTGCAGGGTCTGCCCGGCAAACTCCCCTATTTGCAGGAACTGGGAATCAATGTCATCCATATTATGCCGATACTCGACTGCCCCCCGGAAAACAATGACGGAGGCTATGCGGTTCGTGATTTCAGACGAGTCGATCCCCGTTATGGAACCACCGCCGATATCGAGGCCTTGGCATGTTCCCTGCAGAAACGAGATATGCTGTTGGTCCTTGACGTGGTAGTCAACCATACCTCCGACCAGCATGAATGGGCGCAGCGAGCCCGCCGTGGAGAAAAAAAATACCAGGATTATTATTACCTATTCGATGATAGGCAGATGCCGGACAGTTACGAGAATAGTATGCCAGAGGTCTTTCCTATTACCGCTCCCGGCAACTTTACCTGGAACGAGGAGATGGGCAAATGGGTGATGACGGTCTTCAACACCTATCAATGGGATCTCAACTATCGCAATCCGGCGGTATTGATCGAGATGATTGATATAATCCTGTTCTGGGCCAACAAAGGGGCGGATATTCTGCGTCTCGACGCGGTCGCCTTTTTGTGGAAGAAATTGGGTAGTACCTGTCAGAACGAACGAGAGGCCCACCTTCTGCTGCAGCTGATGAAAGATTGCTGCCAGGTGACAGCCCCGGGGGTGTTGTTTATCGCCGAGGCCATCGTCGCCCCGGCGGAAATCGCCAAGTATTTTGGGGAGGATGCGATTAACGCCAAGGAGTGCGAAATCGCCTACAACGCCACCCTCATGTCGCTCCTCTGGGACGCGGTAGCCACCAAGAACAGCCTGTTGCTCAACCGCGGGGTGCGCAATTTGCCGGCCAAGCTGGAGAGGGCAACCTGGTTGAATTATGTCCGCTGCCATGACGACATTGGTCTGGGTTTTGACGACAACGACGCCCGCAACTGTGGCTATGACCCTTTCCAGCACCGGCGCTTTCTCGTCGAGTATTTCACAGGACAATTTCCGGGGTCCCCGGCACGAGGATTGCCTTTCGGTGACAACCCTAAAACCGGCGATACTCGTATTTCTGGGGCACTCGCCTCGTTGGTCGGGTTGGAAACCGCCTTGGAGAATCAGGACGAGGAGGCGATCGATGCGGCGATAAAAACCATCCTATTGCTGCACTCAATGATCCTCGCCTTCGGCGGTGTTCCTTTGTTGTATTATGGTGATGCCATCGGCACCTTGAACAGTCTTGAATACCTTGCTGATCCTTTCAAGGCCAACGACAATAGGTGGATCAATCGTTCGCGGTTTGATTGGCAAAAAGCCGAATGCCGCCATCAAAACGGGACGGTGGAGCAGAAAATATTCAGCGCGTTGAAAAAAATGATCGGGATACGGAAGGAAACGGCAGCATTTGCAGATTTTGACAATCGTCAACTCCTGGCAGTCGACAATCCTCACCTCTTCATTTTTGTTCGGACCGATCCTTTTCATAGCAGGAGCAAGGTTCTGGTGGTCGGCAATTTCAGCGACCAGCCCCAGCCCCTCAGACTTGAGGCTTTGGGTGCCGCCGGTTTGTTCCAACAGGGGCCGATGCGAGACCTTTACACCAATGAAAGAATCGCGATCGTGGATGATGTCCTCGTTATCCAGCCCTTGTCGTTTTTCTGGCTGACCGATTGACTATGTCAGGATAATTGTCCTTTAGTAGATATCGGCTGGGTGAGCAGTCTTTGCTTGCGCTCTGAGGTGTAGCACCACCATGGTTGGGGCGCCTCGCCATTCATGAACCGGGTAATGGAAATAAAGGTGTCGAGAAGGCAGGGGTCGTGGACGGTTTTTGTCAGCTGACAAAGCCGTTGATACATCTCATAGGGGCACATGCCGGTGAGCTGGGCCGGCTGGGTTATGCCCAAGAGTTCGAGGTCTGCTGCAATGGACTTGCCGATATTGGGAAGATCGGTTAGCTGGGCGAGGTGCTGGCGGTTGACTTTTGCCGGGTTCATGCTGGTTTTTTCCTGGGAATCATAGGTGTATCCGCTGCCGGTGCCTGCAGATTTTCGGCTGTGTCTTTCCGCCTTAGTACCTTACTCCAAGTACCTTACTCCAAGAAAGCTACTCTAAAAAACAAGAAAAAGGGGTTGGTAAAACCTTGGTAATCGAGGTACCACCAAGGTACTTATACCCCTCAAGGGGGTACTGAAAAGAGTCCCCTCTGCAGTGGGAGGGGATTATAACACTTGGGTTGCGGGCGTTAGCCCGCCTTAAAATAATTTCCCGCCGATCTTGCCATCGGCAAGGGGAACAATAAACGTCGCCTCGCCGCTATCGGCCTTAGGATATTGAACGCCAAGAATCAAAACTTCGGACATGCAATTGCCGATTTTTCGTGGTTCAAAATTCAAAACTCCCAGCACCTTTTTGCCCTTTATTTCCTCAACGCTGTGTTGGGTAAACCGTCCAACACTTACCCGTTTGCCGTATTTGCCGAAATCGACAGTCAACTTGTATGCCGGTTTTGGTGCTGAAAGCTCTATCTGTACATCGATCACTTGCCCAAGACGGATCTCTAATCTGTCAAAAGATTCTTCTTTGGAAACAAGAGGTTTTATGTCATTGCTCATCAATAACTCCTTTGGCGATACTCAAGGTGTTACGGCCATAATATTGCAAAGGCGCTTCGGTAAAGTGCAGCCAAGATCAAAACAAGCCTCCCTCATAACAGCCGTGATTTCTGCGAAGAGTAAAGTATCAATTGGTCAGTTTCAAGCCGACAATACCGATGACGACCAAAAAGGCCGAAAGAAATCTCAAAAAACTGACGGGATCCTTAAAAAGGAGGATACCCAAGGAAAATGCTCCAACAGCGCCGATACCGGTCCAGATCGCATAGGCAGTTCCTAAGGGAATTTCTCTTTGGGCGAGCCACAGCAAATAGCCACTGATTGCCATCGACAGGACGGAAAATATAAGCCACGGGATGCGATAGTTCGTTACTTGTGAAAGCTTGAAGCCCAAAGGCCATCCGATCTCAAAAATGCCTGCTGCCAAAAGATATACCCAGGCCATGCGTTGTCTCCATCATTTTAATAATAATTTCCGACTCCCGAAGTGCTCAGGGCGGTGCGCAGCGGGCAAAGGAAGGCTGCGAGGCATCGCTTTTTTAAAAAACTCACACACGTGCAGAGGTCGTTGATTGTGAGTAGATGTAATAAAAAAAGGGCAATGCCTTCAACCATAAAAGCATTGCCCACAAAAATCAGAATGTGATGATCGTACTACTAATCCTTTCGTCTTGCCCTCTGCAGTCCGGCGAGGCCAATAAGACCGGCGCCCAAGAGGAGGATGGTCGATGGTTCGGGGACAGGGTCGGATACGGCGGCAAGGATGGCATCGTTGGCGCACCACGGCGTATAGCCGATGGTAAACCCATCATCATATTTGAGTCCATGGGTTTTCAGTGTGGAGAAATCATAGGTGATTGTGTATGCCCACAGCTTATTGCTGCCCGAACCTGACAGGTAGGTACTGGCGAAGTATCCCTGGAAACTTGCATCCATGAGCGAAAGATAATCCGAGTCGATGCCGTCCGGGTGGAACTTTCTGCCGGAGGAATCTTTGGAGACCATTGTATATCCATAGTCCCCGGCGATGAGTTTTCCTTTTGAGTCATATTTGGGAAGGGTCGGTAGAAATTCATCATCTACGGCATACAGACCTTTGCCGGGAATATCTCCGACGATATCAGTCTTTGCGCCCCGTACGATACCATCAGTTTCCGAGGAAATGGTGTTGGTATGTACGAAGTAGTCCCATGTTTGATCCCAATTGGTCTTGGTGACATCGGTATAGTTGGTATTAATGAAAAGACTGTCCCAGCGGATAATTACATCTTGTTCGGCAAGTGCGGACTTGCCCTTGGTAGGAGCAATATTGAGCACGATTTTTTGCAGCAGATGAGCATTGCTGTCATAGGTGACATCCATGCTGTTGATGGTAGGATTGCCAATTACATCCCCCTGCGATGCGTTGACACTATTGTAATAACCGGGCCACTCCTTCACCATGCCGGGTATATTATAAACATCGTCAAAACGCACCGTCTGGCTCTCTGCGTTTTGAGTCGAGGCGAGCATGGTGGTAATAATAAATCCTACTATTTTAATTGGTTTTGTGTGCATGTATCTTTCCAGAAAAAATTGAAAAACCTCATCCTATGCAGTTATGCAAGTACCGGACACGTAATCTTTGCGCAGAATTTGCAGATTGTATGCCAGATATCAAATGATGACTGTCAAAGTATAATTATCTTGTGTTTTCTAGCCCTTTGATGAAAACCAGTGAGGGTAACTGCAAAATGTGTGGGAATTTTTTGCGGTTGGGGGATTTTTGCGCAAAAGAGGTTCTGTCGAAAAAGTAGAAAAGATTCTTCGGGAAGGTGATTGAAGGGTGGCTTTGTCAATTACAAAAATGTATTTAGACCTGTAGGTGGTCCGAAGAGAGGCCGAAGGAGGCAGTCTGAGAGGTGTACTCACGTAAACCGGGGAAGGTGTTCTATCAGCTCGTTATCGCGGCATTTGGGCATACTCATCTCTCAGCCCAGGTTTTCAAGCGTTTAAGCGGCGTAGCGCTCGGGTTCGGAGGTGAGCTTGCCTCGAGCATCTTTCGCTAACTATTCATCGGGATTGGCTTTTAGGCAACGGCGCAGGGGTAGCCATGTGGCCAACTCGTATCTGTCCCTGCCGTCCTGGTCAACTAGAACCCTTTCCACCATCGGCGACACCAAGTTCTTTAGATACGGCACCGCCTGGTTAGTTGTTAACTTTCCTTGTTTCGACGTGTTTTAGCCCGGCAATATATCCATCGGCCCTTTCTTGTGCGAGGTTGCTTTCTGATTCAGTAGAGCCTGTTTGTGCACAATATGGAGAAAGATAGTCTGTTTTTCCTGGAAGATTTGCAGCTAAAGGGACAAGCCATTTCGGGTCAGAAAAGTCGTTGAATAACATTTCTAATGAGAAGCCCTCCGGCTTACTTGTAATCCGTTCAAGTGTTGCTCCGGAAGCATCGCACTTGATTTTATACAACTCAAACAATGTTACAACACCTTCAAAACTACGATTGAAACTCTCTCTGTCACGCCATAATCCATCTGAACTTTGGAAGGTGACGCTGGTTCCAGCTGTAATAGCTAAAAACATCATCAATAGAGTGTAAAGAAAGGAGAAAAGTAAAGACATAATGACAATCCAATGTTCAGTAGAAGGTTGCGTTCAGTTTAAGCGTTGCCCTGCAACCCTCTGAAATCTTTGTGTTGTTTACCTTGGTGGAGCTTTTTTATAGGTAATTTCCCCGGAAGTTTCAGAAATGCAAGTCTCAGAAATTCAGGATTTCGTTTAACATCCACTGTTTTGGCCAATAATATTATACCAATATTTCGTACTTGTTTCTAATCTCGAATCATTGTTCCAGCATTTGATTTGCTGAGGAGGTAACTCTTTAAAATTTTAGAGATAGCGTGATTGCGGCAGCAGAGTAAATGCGGTAAAGCAATGTACCACCGGATTCGGTCGGCCATAGCTTGTACCGCAGTTTTGTGGTCAAGTTGCCGGAAGATATGATAAAGATTCGTATGATTCAGGGAATTCCTAGACATTCCGGCGTGAAGATCGGGGTAATATGTCCATGTCATACCACAAGGGTATGTGTTTCGTTTGAACGGGCAAGCAGCTCAATTCAGCTGAGACACCGGATATTTCAGGGCTGGAAAACCTGCCGGATCAGCTTGATGTGCTGTACCGATCTGCGGACACAAAATCGTTCTGCTATCTGTCAAGGACTGGCAAGGTTCGGCTTTGCCAATGATCTTTAACCACATATTTCAGGAGCGGGCCTTGCACCGTACCTTCATTGCGCTACCAACTGACATGTACTAAGGACGACGGCGAGGGGCGGCTTGACCGCTATCTCCACGGCAAGATCGGGGACCTTAGCCGGGGAGCCCTGCGCAAGATCATTGAACTGGGCGGGGTACATCTGGCAGGGCGGCGCTGCCATAAGTGCGGTGCTACCGTAGCGGTGGGCGCCAGGGTCGAGGTCTATCTGGATGGCGGCCCGCTCGACCCGTTCCGTCTGAGCGAAGGGAATTTCCTCTTTGTCGACAGGTATCTCGCAGTCATCAATAAACCAGCTGGGGTCGAGACCCAATCGACCCCGGCCCGCTATCGCGGTACCCTCTATGAAGCCTTGTTAGTCAGGCTTCGGCAGGATATGGGCTTGGGGCGGGACCCGGAGATCGGTATGCCCCAGCGGCTCGACCGTGATACAAGCGGGATCATTGTCTTTTCCATCCACCCCTCGGCGCACAAGGAATTAACCCGGCAGATAAGCGAGCGGCTGGCCCGAAAAGAGTATCTGGCCATAATTTCCGGTTGTCCGCAAGAAGAGCGGGGGCGATTCCACTCCTTTCTGAGGCGTGACCGGAATACCGGCCGGGTGCAATCCTGCGGGCAGGGCGGGCAGGAGGCGATTACCGATTACACGGTGCTGGCGGGTGGCGACGGCCTGAGCCTGGTGCATGTACTGCTGCATACTGGCCGCACCCACCAGATCCGCGCCCATTTCGCCGAGGCCGGGCACCCCCTGGCCGGAGACCGTCCCTACGGCGGCCCGGTTGAGCTTGGCGGCCGGGTCTTTCCCCGCCAATGCCTGCATTCATGGCGGCTCTCCCTGGTTCACCCTCATTCCGGCAAGCAGATGTCCTGGACGGCGCCGCTGCCCGAAGACATGACCTTTCTCGGTGCACCTGATCCGGCAAGGATCCCGAGTGAAATCGACAGCGAGCGGATCATCCTTGCCGGAAAAGGTTATAGCGATTCATGATGATCGTTTTTTGCAGTTATCTCAAGCATTGTATGATGTTACTCTGATTCTAATTATTTCTTAGCCTTGAATTTTGAAGGTATTGGGGTTTAATAAGTGGGTCCGTATCTTTCAACTCCAAAAACTTGGGAATCGTCATGAACAAAAGAGCCCAAACGCTCATCTCGGCACTGGAACTTTCTCCGCATCCGGAGGGAGGATATTATAAAGAGGTATACCGGTCGGCAGTCACGGTCCATTCGCCCCTTGCCGGAGAAGGCCGCAATGCCGTGACCGATATCTATTTCCTGCTACTGGCTGGGCAGGTGAGCCGGTTTCATCGTGTGCTGCACGATGAGATTTGGCACTTCTACGAGGGTGCCCCCTTGATCTTGATTGATATTGCCGCGGTGGATCTGCAGTTGCGTGAGGTGGGCCTTGGCGGGGGCGGCATGCCGGACGATCGCGCTAAGTTGAGCAGCTCGGCTGCTGGTACGCAAGGTAGGCCAATGCAATTTAAGCATTGTGTCCAGGGCGGTAACTGGCAGGCGGCGTACAGTACCGGCGAATATTCCCTGGTCGGCTGTACGGTGGCCCCCGGGTTTGCCTTTAGTGACTTCACCTTCTTGGCCGACGACATAGCGTTGCAGGAAGCAATTATAACAAAATATCCGGATGTTAAGCGTCTCCTCTAGGCTAAGCAGCTGTTCTGGTACGATATGCAGAGCTTGAAGTTTATCCATACCGCCGATATTCATCTCGACAGTCCGCTGCGGGGACTTGAGGCCCATGATGACGCGCCGCTTGCCGAAATTCGCGGGGCGACGCGGCGGGCCTTTGAAGCCCTGATCGATCTGGCCATAGACGAGGCGGTAGCCTTTATTCTCATTGCCGGCGATCTCTTCGACGGTGACTGGAAGGATTACAACACCGGTCTGTATTTTGCCGGTCGGATGGGCCGGTTGGCGAAGGCCGGAATCAAGGTTTTTATTATTGCCGGAAACCACGATGCCGCAAGCCAGATCACCAAGACCTTGCCCTGGCCGGAAAATGTCTTCGTTTTCCAGGCCAGGCAGGCTGATTCAGCAAGGCTTGCTGAGCTTGGCATTGTTATCCACGGTCAGAGTTATGCTACTCGCGCCGTAACCGGCAATTTGGTCGCTCAATATCCCGAACGGGAACCGGGTGTATTCAATATCGGCCTGTTACACACCTCGCTGACCGGCCGTGAGGGCCATGAGGCCTATGCGCCTTGCACGGTTGCCGAATTGCAGGGCAAAGGATACGATTATTGGGCCCTCGGCCATGTCCATCGCCGGGAAATCGTTGCCAGTGAACCATGGATCGTTTTTCCGGGAAACCTGCAAGGCCGTCATATAAAAGAAGAAGGGTCAAAAGGCGCCACCCTGGTACGTGTTGAAGACGGCCGTGTCGTCGAGGTACAGGAGCGGCCACTGGATGTGCTTCGCTGGACGCTGTGCCGGGTGGATCTGTCTGACTGCGACAGTATGGAAGGGGTGTATCTTGCCGTACGGCAGGGCTTCATCCGGGAGCGTGACCGGGCCGATGGCCGAGCCCTGGCCCTGCGCCTGGTTCTGACCGGAGATTGCCAGGTTCATGGCCGGCTTCTTGCCAGAACTGCTGAATTGACCGCGGAGTTTAGGGGGATTGCCGTAGGCCTTGGCGATATCTGGCTGGAGCAGGTACGGTTTGCTACCCGCCGGAAAGCTGAGCTGGCTGAATACCTTGACGGAGATTCACCGCTTGCAGTTCTTCTTAAAGAGGTTCAGCGGCTCGAACTGGGAGGGGGCTCCCTCCTCAGCATAGTTCCGGAGCTGGCGGTTCTGAAAAGCAAACTGCCCGCCGAGGTTGGCAGCGACGACGATAGTTTTTTCCAGCCCTCCCAGGAAAAACTTGCCGAATTGACGAACGAAGTCCGAGAGCTGTTGATTGCCAGACTCCTCCTGCAGGGTGACGGCTTATGAGAATCACTCGCCTGGATTTGCGAGCAGTCGGCCCATTCACCGGCCGGTGTCTGGAATTTTCCACCGAGGCGCCTGGCCTGCATCTTGTCTTTGGGCCGAACGAGGCCGGCAAGAGCAGCTCATTGCGGGCCTTAAAGGCCCTGTTGTTCGGTTTTCCGCAGCAGACTCCTGATAATTTTCTCCACAGCTACGATCAACTCGTTGTCGCCGGCTGCCTACGCAACAGCACTGGCCAGGAACTGTCTTTTCAAAGACGGAAAAGACGTTTGGGTGATCTCCTGGATATGGCAGGAAATCCTCTTGACCCAGCAGGCCTGGCACCTTTTTTACATGGACTTGATGCGTCGTTATTTGCAGGTCTCTACGGAATTGACCATGATGCCCTGGTGCGCGGTGGCGAGGAAATACTCGCCCGGAAAGGTGAGGCAGGGCAAACCCTCTTTGCCGCCGGGGCCGGCTTGTCCTCTATTGCTGAGGTTATTGGCCAACTGGAAAAGGAAGCGGGTGATCTTTTCAAGGCAACAGGACAGCTGCCGGCAATCAATGGCGCAGTGCGGCAGTTCAAGGATCTGCAGAAAGAGGCCCGAAGCGCTGGTCTCTCGGTCAAGGACTGGAAGGAACATCATAATGCCCTGGAGACGGCCTTAGCGGCGCGCAAGGAGCTGGAAGGGCAGCGGGATCATAATAGCGCCGAACTCCATCGCCTGGAGCGTTTGCGCCAGGTTGTGGCCGAGTTGGCAGCCCTGCAGGCGAGTGCGGCACACCTGCATGATCTTGGGGAGGTGGCGCTCCTGACACCGGACTTCAATGAAAGATATCAGCAGGTAAGCCGGGAACTACGGGAGGGTGAGCAACGCTTGCAGCGTGATTCTGAACGTTTGGAAAAACTCCTGGAAAGGCGTTCGGCCGTGGCTGTCAACACCCTGCTGCTCCGCCATGCCGGGAAGGTGGATGATTTTCACCAGCGTCTCGGCGAATACAACAAGGGCCGAAAGGACCGGCCTGAACGAAACGGAATGCGTATCAGCCTGCGCAGCGAGGCGGGCCGTTTGCTGCAGCAGGTCCGTCCGGATTTGTCCCTTGAAAAAGTTGAGGTATTGCGGCCGGTGCTTGCCAAAAAGCGGATGGTGCAGGCGCTGGCAGCGCATTATGAGGCCATGCACCAGCAGCTGGTCGTTGCCGAAAGACAGGGCAGGGTCGCCAATGAGGAATACCGGCAGGTTGAGGCAGGTCTTGCTGCCCTGCCCCAGCCGATCGATACTGGTCTGCTGCTCCTGGCGATACGGGCCGCCCAGAAGGCCGGCGATCTTGACGGCCAGCTGGCCAAGACCTCGAGCGGTCTTTCTTTGCAGAGGCAGGAGTGCCGTGCCGATCTGCAACGGATCGGCCTCTGGAAGGGCGATCTGGCCGGACTCGTCGAACTCGCCTTGCCCCTTCCGGTGACGGTCCAGCGGTTTGAAAAAGACTTTGGCGAAATCGATGAGGCAAGACGTGAGCTGGCAACGGTCCGCCGGGGCCTGGAAAAGGAATTGCCACAGATTCAGGCGGAAATCAAAAAAGTCGATTACGCTGGCGACCTTCCTCGCGAGGAAGAGCTGAGCCGCAGTCGTGCCGAGCGCGATCGGGGGTGGCGGCTATTGCGTAGACAGTGGCTGAATGGGGAAGATGTCAGCCACGAAAGCAACGCCTATGCAGGGGAGAAGCCACTTGCCGAGGTGTACGAGGGATATATCGGCGTAGCGGATACCATTTCTGATCGGTTGCGTCGTGAGGCTGATCGAGTGGCCGGGGCGGCGGCCCTGCGCGCTCGGGCCGAGGCCCTGCAAGTAGCCCTCGAATCCAATAGCAGGGATGTACAAGCCCTTGAGCTTCGAGCCGATACATTGACGGTGATGTGGCGGGACAGTTGGCTGGCAAGCGGCATCCTGCCGCTGTCGCCGAGGGAGATGAGCGCCTGGTTGGCGGAGATTGAAACCGTCCGTTTTAAACTTGCTGATCTTGGCAAAAAAGAAAATCAATTCCACTTGGAATGGCAAACCAGAAAAGGGCTTGGAGACAATCTGCGGAAGGCCCTCGCGGCAATCGGCGCAACTGGTCCGGCAGGTGAGGAGCTTGCACCGCTGCTGACTGCCGGCGAAAATATCCTGACACGACTGACCGATCAGGAAAAGAAACGGGACTCCCTGCGGGAAAGATGCGAGAAGGCGGCTCGTGGCTGGCAACAGGCGGAGGACGACCTGGCCCGGGCCCGGGATGCCTTGACCCGGTGGCAGGAGCAATGGCGGAAGGCCCTGGCCGGGCTCGACCTGGCGGGTGAGGTGTCGAGCCTTGAGGCGGTTGACATGCTGGAGACCCTGCAGAGCTGTTTTGACAAGTTGAAGGAGGCGGATGATCTGCAAAAACGCATTGATGGTATTGACCGTGATGCCGGTCTGCTAGCTTTGGATGTGGGGAATCTGGTGAGTGCTGTTGCCCCGGAACTGGCTGACTTGCCCCTTGACCAGGCGATACTCCAACTGCGGATCCTGCTGGGCAAGGCCCAGAAAGACGATGCCTTGAATACCGAACTTGCCAAGGATATCCGTGGCTTACAGGAAGAAATTGAATTAACCAAGAACACCCTGAACTACGCCAAGGAGCAGATGACCGAACTGCTCCGCCTTGCCGATTGCCGGAATCCTGACGATCTGCCGGCGGTAATGGACAAGTTCGCCGAATATCAGCGTTTGCGGGAGAAGATCGTTCATCATGAAGAAAATCTCGCCAAGATCGGCGCCGGTGTGCCGCTTACAGAACTTGCTGTTCAGGCGGCAGCGGTAAATATCGACGAAGTTCCAAGTATGATCGAGGCGCTGAACAGGGACACCAGGGAGGTGCTCAATCCCGAGATCAACCGCTTGTCTCAGATCGTTGGCGAAGAAAGCTCCAGGCTTCTGGCGATGGACGGCGGGGCCCGGGCGGCAGACCTGGCCGAGGCCATGGAACGGGAACTGGCGTTGATTCGCAGGCTTACGAGCAGATATATCCTGGTGAAACTGGCGGCAAAGGTCCTGCAGCAGGCCATTGAACGGTACCGTGAGGAGCATCAGGATCCGGTTCTCAAAATCGCTGCCGGCTACTTCAGCAAACTGACCCTCGGTTCCTTCGCCGGTCTACGAACCGATGTCGATGACGCCGGACAGCCGGTCCTGGTTGGCGTGCGCGACAACGGCTTGCGCCTCACCGTCGATAAAATGAGCTCTGGTACCCGTGATCAGATGTTTCTCGCCCTGCGCCTTGCAAGCCTGGAGTGGCGGTGGCAAACCGAGGAACCGATGCCATTTATCATTGATGACATTCTTATCAACTTCGATGATCTTCGGGCCCGGGCATGCCTTGAGATCCTTGCCGGGCTGGGCGAAAAGAATCAGGTAATTCTCTTCACCCATCATCGGCGTATCGTCGAAGAGTCGAAACTGCTGGCGGGGCAGGAATGCATTCAAATTCACGAACTTTGTCCTGCCGCCTAGCGCCTAGCCTGGCCCCTCTATCAAAAAGTAACCTTCTCCGCTCTTGCCACCAGCCGGGTAAATTCCTCCATCCAACTTGGCCCGCCCAGGGTCTCGGCGAGGAGAACCGCGATATGTTGCGGGTTGACGCCCATCTCGCGGTTGCGGCCAAGACCGGACAGGCAGGACGGGCAATTGGTGGCGATGATCGTGGCGGTGCTGCCGGCCTGGGCCTTGGCGATCGATTCCCGCTTGCGTTCAAGCATGGCATAGGCGATGTCCGGCCGGGACACCGCCAGGGTGCCCGCCTCGGAGCAGCAGTTGGCCACTCCCGTGACCTTGCCGTACAGTTGACCAAGGAGGTGCGCTCCCCCGCCGTCGAGGGAATCGTGGCAGGGGGTATGGTACAATACCGACTCCGCGCTCTTGCCGGCAAACCGGCCATTGGCCTGTGCCATGACGAACTGTGAGACATCGGTCATGGCACAGCCGAATATCTCATTGGCGCCCATCTCATGCAGGGCCTCGCGGCAGGTACCGCAACTGACCAGAAAGGCGTCGAAGACCAGGTGGCCGAGCATATCCCTGATCTGCGAGAGGATGATCGTGTCGCGCAGGCTGCTGACCGCAGCCATCTTTTTCTTGGCATTGACCTTGGCCGGGAAACCGCAGCATTGGTTGAGCGGTGGGATAATGACCCGGGTATTGCTTTTGGCCAGCAGATAGATAGCGGCGGTGGCGATATCGGCATACAGTCGTTCCGAGCCGCAGCCGGGGAAGTAGAAGACGGTTTTCTCAACCGGCCCATCCGGATTGATCATCAGCGCCTCACGCTCGGAAAAATACGGCAGTCTCGCCTCAAGGCTGGTGGTTGACGGCGGCATCATCGGCGACTTGAACATATTGAGGAAACGCCAGCCCTTGTCGGTAATCGCCGGAGGCGCCTTTTTATAGGCCTCGGCGGCCAGGCGCTGGGCGGCGCTGCCCCATTGCAGAACTGCTTTACGGAAGACCTTGTTGAAGGTTCTGTTCCTGATTTTCAGGTAGTACAGCGACATCAAGGTGGCCGGAGCGGTATGTTTGTAGCCGAGATCGCTGAGAATCTCGCGCTCAAGCAGGGAAACCTCGGCAGTGTCGATATCGACCGGGCAGGGTGCCAGACATTTTCGGCACATGGTGCAATGATCGGCGATTTCTTCGAGGTTTTTCAGCTGGTTGAAACGCGGCAGGTGGGAGCGTTGCATATCGTAGAGAAGGGCCTCGATCAGTGAGCCGATGACCATGTTCTTGTTGCGGGGATGCATGAAGATATTGCTGCCCGGATGGTAGACGCAGCATACCGGCATGCATTTGCCGCAGCGGATACAGGTGGAGATCATCGACGACAGCTTGGCGAGGGAGCCGTATTGCAGGATCTTCGCCTCCAGCTCAAGGAGGTTGAACGACGGGGTGTAGACCTTGTCGATGATTGCCGGATCGTTGAGCATCCCCGGATTCATGATGCCCTGTGGGTCGACCTCCTGGCGATAGCGGCGCAGCTCCTCCAGGCGAGAGGCATCAAGAAACTTCATCTTGGTGATGCCGATGCCGTGTTCACCGCTCACGACTCCGCCCAATTCGACTGCCTTGGCCATGATGTCCTCGGCGGTCTTCTCGGCCCGTTTCATCATGGTTCGGTCGTTGGAGAAGACCGGGATATTGACGTGGATATTACCGTCGCCGGCGTGCATGTGGGTGGCGATGATGATCCGCCTGGAGCGCACCTCGCCGTAGATCGTCTCGATCATGCCGCTGACCTTGCTGTAGCCGCTGAGGAGCTCCAGCAGGTCGGCCCGCAGTTTCTTGATATCGACCTCGCGGCGCATGGTCTCCTTGTTGCGGAGCTTCAGGGCCTCGATGGTCTCCCGGCACATGTCGTTAGCTTTGGGAATCTTTGCCTCAAGCCAGTCCGGATCTTCAATAGGTTCGGCGGTTTCCAGGTAGTCGACGATGCGGTGAATGACCTCAATCTTGTTGTGGATATCCTCTTCCAGGTTGTAGCCGTCGACAAAGCGGGCGAACTCGGCAAGTGCCGGCAGGGGCAGGACGATATCTTCATTGAGTTTGAAGGCGTTGGTCCTGGCGGCGATTGCCCCGAGGCGTTTGCGGTCGCGCCAGAAACGGGTGGCCTCATCGGCATCCTGGGCGGTGAATAGCTCGGTGTTCTTGTGGGGCAACATGAGCCTTTCCAGGCGCTCCTTGCCGCGCAGCACCTGGGCGCTGGTATGGCCGACCATGTCGATGAGCAGCACCGCCTTTGGTTGTTCGCTTCTGGCCGCCTTGAATTTGTATTTAATCGCCCGGATATATTCCTCGTCAAAGTGCTCAAGGGCCATCAAGGCCTCTTCGCCCTGATTGACGAACTCCTCGGAGATCTCGACAATTACCCGGCTCGCTTCATCCATGTCTTCGCCGAAGAACTCCAGACAGAAGGTGATCTTCTTTTCGTAGGCCTTGTGCAGCACGAACTCGCCGGAGGTGATGATGCCGTCGGTACCTTCCTTTTGAAAACCGGGCAGACCTTTCAGGGCCTTGTTGGTGATATCCTTCCATAGGCCTTTCTTGCGAATTTCGGTACCTTTCAGGAAGACCTCGCGGAGAACCCGCCCGCTTGGTTCAAGAACCTGGAAGTGGACATCGTCGTCGGGCAGGATCTTGCGCATCGGATGGTTGACACGCCGCACCGTCAGAAGGCCACGGCCGGGCATGGCGATGGTGTAAGCGAGGATATTGTCGATGGCGGTGCCCCAGAGGACGGCGGTCTTGCCACCGGCATTTTCGGCGATATTGCCCCCGATGGTCGAGGCCCAGGCGCTGGTAGGGTCGGTGGCGAAGACCAGGTTTTCCTTGGCAGCATGGGCCATGGCGTCAGCGGTGACGACGCCGGCCTCAACCTTCAGCACCGGCACCTTTACCCCCTGACCGAGATGGGGGAAGTCGTGATAGGCTATGTCATGGATCTTCGTCAGCTTTTCGGTGTTGAAGATGACGCAGTTGCGGGTCACCGGCACGCTGCCGCCGGTAAGGCCCGTGCCGCCGCCCCGGGGAATAATCTTCAGCCCAAGTTCGGCGACCCCCTGCATCAACCCCGGCACCTGCTCTTCGATAGAGGGGCGCAATACCGCCAGTGGCAGGAAGAGCCGCCAGTCGGTGGCATCGGTGGCGTGACTGATAAGAGTGAAAGGATCGAACCGGACGTTTTCCTTGCCGATGACTGCCCCGAGCTTTTTCTGCATACTGGCGCGCATGGCCGGGGCCTCAAGGATTTCCTGCTTGAGCTCGGTCAGACGTTCACGGCAGAGGGTGACGAGGCGAAGGACCTTGGAACTGCGTTCGACGCCGACCCTGCCGATACGGGCGGCCTCTTCGATGATCGATAAATCTTCACCGGCGGTAGCGAAAAACCGCTGGCGCTTGCTTGGCAGGTCAATCAACTCCTGAAAAAGAAAGGGGTTGCGTCTGAGGATGAAGAGGTCACCCATGAAACGCATGACCAGCCGGGCCGATCTGCCGGTAATCCGCTGGCTGCGCAGCTCCTCGATATCTTCCCAGACCTCTGGGCCGAAGAGATGGTTGATGATCTGCTTGTCGTCTGCCGATGTGAAATTATAGGGGATTTCGCGATAGTCTTTTGTGTTCATGATTGGGCCTGAATGAAATATGTGGGGGCCTTGCCCCGGGTTCGAGTGAGTTCTGTGCTATAATGCGGAAATCTTGCGAAAATACCGTATTGGCAAAACGGCTTTGCTGTCGAGTTCCTCGCCCTTGGCAAGGAACAGTACCTTGCCGGATGCCTTCCAGCCGTGGTGCGCGATGCCTGGGGAGAGGGGAGAACTGCCAAGGTACTAAAAAAGATCGGAATACGCTATGGCCTTTTCGCTCTTTTGACCGTGCTTTTGTGTCTCCTCGTTGGCAACTGCTTCCTGGTTTTTTTATTACCCTGCCAAAATTAGTACTGAATCGCCGGCTATTGGGTGTACAATTGTCGTCATTCTCAACCTAGGGTTTCGTCACATCGACAATAAGCTTTTAGGCGATTGTTTGCCGGCAATTTGTTAACATATTGGGGAGACGGGAATGATGCGGTCTGCAGTGGGCGGTCTGCTTTTACTCTGTATTGTAACACTTGGTGGTTGCCAGGCATTTTACGAGGGCTTTAAAATGGGACGATCCGAGGATTGCTACCGTTTGGCGTATCCTGAGCAGGAACAGTGTCTGCAACAGGTTGCCGGCAGTTATGACGAATATGAAAAGGAAAGAATGGTACGGCAAGGGAAGAAGGACTTGCCGTAATCCGTGGTTTTTCTCAGGTATAGCAGTGCTCAGGCGTTATGAAGCGATTTTTCCCCGCACATATCGGTGTTTTTCTGGCTGCTCGAAGGAATATCTTTGCTGATAGCGAGGCGGAAAGTCGCTTTCTGCGATTTACGGTCATTTGCTGCATTGGTTTTCTGGTTATGATCGCCTTCGGTGTTCATAACTATATGCGGGGGCAATATGTCATCTGCCAGCTACTGTTCCTTTCGGCATTCTGCCAAAGCTGCGGCTGGCTCCTGCTTTTTCATGGCCGGATGGAAAAACTCGTCTATCGTGGCAACTGTCTCATTTTTTGCCTGATTCTTGGCTATTTGACCTTTCTTGGCGGTGAGGATCATTCGGTGATCTTCTGGCTGAGTACCGCACCGCTTATTATCTTTATGGTTCTGGGCAGTACTGAAGGGCTGGTTTGGGTATCCAGCCTGTGGCTTGCCCTCGCCGGCTATTTTTCTTTTTCAATTTATCTGCATGGTGCACATATCTATCCGTTTCCATTCGTAATTCGCTTCCTGGTTTCTTTTTCCGTTATCTTCATTTGCGCTTACTTTTATGAGGAGTTTCGTCAGAAATCCAGGACTCATCTGGAAGAGAAAAATACCCTCTTGCAGGCGGAGATTGCTGAACGATTGCGGATTGAGAAATCCTTGCGTGAAAGTGAGGAGAGATATCGGGCGATATATCTGCACGCCGCCGAGGGAATCCTTCTGATTAGTTTTGGTGGAAAGATAGTCGAATGCAATCCGCAGATTCTTCAGATACTTGGCTACCTAGAGGTGAGCCTGATCGGCCGGAACATTTTCACCTTATTTCATCCCGATGACTTGCAAAGAGTACCGTCACAGCTCGATAAATTGCGTGCCGGGGAAATCGTATTTGTCGAGCGGCATCTGCGAACCGCGGCGGGGACCTACCTGCTGTTTGAGCAAAGCGGCAAAAAAATTAATGATGATCTGATCATTCTCCTTTATAGGGATATCACCGAAAGAAAAATTGCCGAGATGGCTTTGGAGCGGGCCAACCAGGCCTTGGATCAATTGGCCCATATAGACGGTTTGACGCAGGTTGCCAATCGGCGCAAATTCGATCAGGTTTTGCAAAGCGAGTGGCAAAGAACCAGGAGGGAAGGAAAGGTTTTGGGGGTAGTCCTCGGCGATATTGATTTCTTTAAACAGTTTAATGATATATACGGGCATCAGACGGGAGATGACTGTCTGCGAAGTGTTGCTCAGGTGCTTTCCAGACAGATCCGTCGCCCCGCTGATCTCGTTGCCCGGTACGGCGGTGAAGAGTTTGTTATGCTCCTTCCCGACACCAGCTACGAAGGCTGCCAGCAGATTGCCGAAAAGGCTCGAAAGGAAATCGAAGTACTCCGTATACCCCATTCAGGCTCGACAGTTCAACCGGTAGTAACTATGAGTTTTGGTGTAGCAGCTGGAACGGCAAATGATATGGAAAAGCCAGCGGACTTGGTCGAAACGGCCGATAAAGCCCTATACCGGGCTAAAAATGCCGGACGGAACCGGGTCTGCTGATTACAGTCCATAAACGATTTTCAGGTGCCGGGGGTGACTGCTGGAGTGTTTTGTAAAATATAAAACTATTAAAGGATACAATGAAAGTTCTTGTTATAAATTCAGGGAGTTCGTCGATTAAATTTCAGCTCCTCGATATGGCCGGTGAGTCGGTTCTGGCGACGGGCCTGGTCGAGCGTATCGGTGAGGCGGAGGGGGTAATCAAATGCACCCTCAGGCCGGGCAGTCCGCAGGAACAGGCGATCAAGAAGACTATGGCTATTGCCGACCATACCTGCGGCATGCGCCTGGCGGTAGATTTGTTGACCGATAAAGAACAGGGAGTAATTACCGATACGGCGGAAGTCGGTGCTATTGGCCATCGAGTGGTGCATGGCGGCGAAGATTTTCACCAGCCGACGGTCATTACTCCGGAGGTATTGGCGGCGATTGAGAAAAACATTCCCTTGGCACCGCTCCATAACCCGGCCAATTTGGATGGGATTCGGGTGGCCCGGGAGCTTTTTGTCGGGGTGACGCAGGTGGCGGTCTTTGATACGGCCTTCCATCAAACCATTCCGCCCCATGCCTATCACTATGCACTGCCCTATGAGCTCTACGAGCAGCAGAGAATTCGCCGTTACGGCTTCCATGGCACCTCGCATAAATTTGTTGCCGGCGAGTGTGCAAGGCTTTTGGGCCGAAATCTCGCCGAGCTGAATCTGATCACCATCCACCTTGGCAACGGCTGTTCGATGACCGCCGTGCAAAACGGCAAAAGTGTTGACACCACCCTCGGCTTGACGCCCCTTGAAGGCCTGGTCATGGGTACCCGCAGTGGCGATGTCGATCCGGCGATCCATGCCTTTCTAGCCCGTAACTGCCATATGGATATCGAGGCCATCGATAAACTCCTCAATAAGGATTCCGGGCTGAAGGGTCTTTGCGGCATGAACGATATGCGCGATATTCATGCAGCCATAGCCGCTGGCAATGACCGGGCGAAACTGGCCCTTGATGTTCAAACTTACCGAAATAAAAAGTATATCGGCGCTTTTATGGCGGTTCTTGGCCGGGTCGACGCTATCGCCTTCACCGCCGGTATCGGAGAGAACGACGCGGTGGTGCGGGCGATGAGCCTTGAAGGGCTTCTGCCCTTTGGCATTGTCATTGATGATGCGGTGAACCGCCAGCGGATTCCCGGCCCGAGGCGGATCAGCAGCCCGGCCAGCCGGGTGCAGGTCTGGGTCATTCCCACCAATGAGGAATTGGCGATCGCCAGGGAAACACAGACGGTTTTATCCCGGCCATAAGCCGCCAGCTTTTGGGGGACGGCAGCTGCGGGATTTAAGCCTTTTGCTGCGCCGCGGAGATTTTGAGAGCGTTCAACCGGTCATAGATGGCAAGGAGCTGGCTATGTTCCGTTGCGATCTCCGTCCATGAATCCCCAAAGGTGAGACCTGGGAAGGTGATTTGGCCGTTAACGATAGCCTGGCCGTTGCGTATTTCCTCACTCGCGTAGAGAAGCGATAAACTGGTGCTATAGTCGTTTGCCTCCTGCCCTTCGATGGCAAAGCCAAGGAGGGTGTGGAGGAGGCGATACAGGCGATGGCGAGGGGCTGGGAGACCTGCGTGATCGAGACACCAAAGGCACCAGTGCTGAGCCTCTTGATGATTGTGCATTACCAGGAGAAGGAGGGCCTTCAGCTCGCCGATGCGCAGGGATGTCCAGGCGGAATCTTCATCAAAGACAATGCCGATGCAATGCGAAACGAGGAGATGGTCGCTTTCACCGAGGTCTTCCAGGGCATCGAGAAACTGGCCGAGCTGATCATCGGTCATCTTCGGGAGTTTCAGCAGGCCTGCGCGCAGGGAGGCCGCGGTGGCGCGATTGTTGTAAATCAGGTCGTCGAGGGGGTAGATCTCCGACATGCCCGGTGCGATAATCCGGCAGCTGTACATACCGCAGTGCTGGTATTCGGCGCGGAAAAGTTGCGTGCCGCGTCCACTTATCAGGGCCTGCAGGCGAGCAAATTCCTCAGCGGTGCTACCGTGAAAATCCCAGGGCGAGAAGGGGAAATCAGCCTTATCGCGAAACATCGACCAGGCCAAAAGCCCATCGGAATCGACAAAATGGCTTTCGAGATTAAAGGGGTCGGCAACCTGGGCCAGATCGTGACAAGGAGGCTGGAAGTGCTTCAGGCCCTCCAGGTTGCGTCCCTGCAGGAGCTCGGTAAGGGTCCGCTCAATGGCTGTGAAAAACCGGTAGTTGGCGCCGAAGGCGGCAAAGACTCCTCCGCTTCTGGTATCGGTGAGGAGGGCGCAAATTACCGGGAATTGTCCGCCAAAAGAGGCATCTTTGACTCGAACGATCAAGCCCTCTTCGGCGAGGCGGTCAAGGATGTGGCCAATGATGGGAGACTGGCGGAGAACTGCCGGAGGGACATCCGGCAGACAAAGGCCCTGGGCGATAATGGTGTTTTTGACATGCCGTTCAATGATCTCCGACAACGCCTGGGCCCCGCATTCCGACCGGGAATTGCCGGCGGCCATGCCGTTGCTGACATAGAGATTGTTAAGAAGGCTTACCGGAAAATACACTTCTTTGCCGGTTGCAAGATTGGTAAAAGGCAGGGCACTTATACCGCGACCGGACGGGTCGGTATTGTTGTCGTAGAGATGCTCAAAGGCCAACTCTCCGCCGCAGCTGTAGAATTTTCTTAAACTGCTGGTGAGTAACTCAGTGCCATCCGGGGATTTTTTTGGAATATTTGTCCCTTTGCCAGGCGGGAACCACTTCTCGTCCGGATAAAAAACAAAGGGCTGTTGGTTGTTTTGGCCACCGAGATAGCAGTCGGCAAAAAAGAAGCTGGTGGCAAGCCGCTCGAAGAATTCTCCATAGGCGCTGGCCAGGGCAGCAAGTTTTGAAATACCCTTGCCGTTGGTGTAGAGATGGGAACAGGAGGTGGAGCGCAGGTGCACCGACCAGCAGTCGGGCGCGGGATTTTGCCAGCTCACCGCCTCCGTTTTGAACCCCATGGTCGACAAAAGCGAAGTGGCCCTGGCAATAGTATCTTCGAGGCTGGCGTCCTTGCCGGGGAGGTGCGTTGCGGGAGACATCATGGTATCCTCATTGTCGGAAAGAGCTGGTGCCTTTGTGGGATTGGCTACGGTATACTATTGAAAGTGATGAAGGACGGAAACGGCTCCTCATACCACAGCCGGCCTGGTGAGACAAGCGCAGATACCCAATGAATTAGCAATACCTGTCACTAGCGCCGGAAAGGTGCGGGGATATATGTATGCCGTATTGTAAAAACCACCCAAATACCGAGAGCATCTATTATTGCTCGAAACACAAGTATCACCTCTGTCATACCTGTGTGCGTTGTCTTGATCCGCAAATCTACTGCAAATATCGATCTTCCTGCATAATCCATTTTCTGGAAAAAGAAAGAAAGGTGCGTACTCCCTGAAGGGCTTAACGAAAGAACCCTGCGCACCCGACATCGCCGCTGTTGCCATCTCTTTATAAATAGAATTTCTGTTTAAGAATAGAATAAATATTTCCGATTCGAAAACCGCCAATTACACGTTGTAAGTATAAATTTATATGATATATTTGACCGGTATTTTTCAATTTGCTGCCGGAATTTACGTAAACGTAGATTTTATTGGCAGTGTCTTCGCTGATAGTGGTCAGCACCTGCACTTGCAGGTTTTGTTGTGAGGTGAATGCAGAAAGGTTGGGCTCTTTAATTGTTTTTTAGAGTACTAGGACGCCTGTATGAGTAAATGCACCGTTACATTTCTCCCTCACGACAAGAAAATTACTGTCGACGCGGGAGAGAGTCTGATCCGAGCCGCACTTCAGGCCGGTGCGCATATTAATGCCTCCTGCGGCGGTGAGGGAGTGTGCGGGAAATGCCGGGTTCTTGTAGAAAAAGGCAAGGTTTCCGGAGGGCTGAACGAAAAGATTAAACAGGAAGAGAGCGACAAAGGATATCGCCTCGCCTGCCTTGCCAAGGTTTCAGAGGATGTGGTGATTCGCATCCCCGTTGAATCGGCAATGGATAAAAGCGTCATGAATCTCCAGGCTACGCCGCGGCGCACAGCGACGATTCAAAGCATGGATTTTGAAAGCCTAAAAGAAAAAGGGCTGTTCATTCCCCCCGTCGAAAAGATCTATCTTTGCCTGCCGACACCCAATGCTAAAAACAATATGCCCGATGTCACTCGGCTTATTGATACCCTCAAACACGACTACGATGAGCATAAGATTGAGCTCACCCTGCCGGTTATCCGAAAGTTGCCTGGTATTTTGCGGACCAGCGATTATCAGGTAACTGCGACCATAATGCGTCCGGTGCAAACGGGCGGAAGAAATCTAATCCTCAATGTGCAGGCCGGTGATAGAACTGCCCATAACTACGCCGTGGCCATGGATATCGGCACCACGACCATTTATGGTCAGCTCATTGATCTTGCCACCGGCAAATGTCTTGCGGAAGCTGGCGATTTCAACAGCCAGATAAGCTACGGCGAAGACGTTATCTCCCGGATAATGTATGCGGAGAAGCCAGGAGGGCTGGAAAAACTGCATGAGGTGGTGGTTGGTACCCTCAACAGTGTGTTGCGGAAGATAATCGGCGCCTCCAAGATTGATCGCGAAAATATCTCAACGATTACCTTTGCCGGCAATACCACTATGACCCAGTTGTTTTTAAAGGTCGATCCCCGCAATATCCGCCGCGCTCCCTATGTACCGGCAGCTACTTTATACCCCGCTTTCAATGCCTCGACCGTTGGCATCGATCTCAATGAACACGCCATCGCCCTGATTTATCCTCAGGTTTCAAGTTTTGTCGGTGGCGACATCGTTGCCGGAGTTATGGGCTCGGGTATGTATCGCCAGGAAGAACTCACCCTGTTTCTGGACATCGGTACCAATGCCGAACTGGTGATAGGTAACAAGGATTGGCTGGCCTGCACCGCCTGTTCGGCCGGGCCGGCCTTTGAGGGCGGCGGCATTGAGTTCGGGATGCGTGCCGCCAAGGGGGCCATTGAAGACTTTTCTCTTGATCCGGTCACCTACGAGCCGATGATTTTTACTATTGGTGATGTCCGGCCAAAGGGGATTTGCGGTTCAGGACTGATCACCATGGTGGCGATCATGTTTGAAATGGGGGTCATCAACAACCGGGGGAAATTCAACCGCGATCACGGTACGCCACGTATCAGGGCGACCGATGATATCTGGGAGTATGTCATTGCCTGGAAGGAAGAAACGCAAATTGACCGGGATATCGTCCTGACTGAGCCTGATCTCGATAATCTGATCCGCGCCAAGGGTGCTATATACAGTGGCTGTATGACCTTGCTTGAAGAAGTTGGTCTCACTATGGATATGGTCGAGCGCATCATCCTTGCCGGTGGTTTCGGCAGCTACATTGATCTGGAGAAAGCGATGACCATCGGCCTCTTGCCGGAAATTGACCCGGAACGGGTTACCTTCATCGGCAATGGCTCTTTGATGGGCGCACGAATGAGTTCACTCACCAACCGGATACGCAAGGATGTCGTCTCGGTGACCCATAAGATGACTAATTTCGAACTCTCCGAAACTCCGTCGTATATGGATAATTATGTCGCGGCGATGTTCCTGCCGCATACCGAGATTGAGAAGTTTCCCAGGTTGAAGGCCCGTATGGATGCTCGGGGAAAGAAATAAATGTATTTATATTATGTAGTTGCCGGATGAACACGTAGTTTGGAGGGTGTCACGAAAAGAGTATATGGCGGTTATTCGAGAGATTTGGTACCTCTTGTGATTGGCTTGTTTATGAAAGGTGGAGGTTATAGCCGTGTGAGCTATGAGCCTCCGGAGAATAATTACTCACCAGTAAGGAGGCAAAAGTGGGATTTGAACTTAAGAAGGACTCCTATAGTGGCAGCATAAAGGCTATTTCCATTGGCAAGGGTGATTCCGCCATTACTGTGGGGGGTCAGACATGTTACCCGTTCTATACCTTTGAAGGGAACATGCCCAATAAGCCGGTTATTGCCATGGAAATATGGGATATGGCACCGGAAGACTGGCCGGACCCGGTCATGGCGCACTTCAAAGATGTCGTCTCAGACCCTGCCGCTTGGGCCAAGAAATGTGTTGAGAAATTTGGTGCCGAGGCCATCGTAATTCAACTGAAAAGCGTTGATCCCAACGACAAGGATGCCAGCCCGGAATCGGCGGCCGCGACCGTATTAAAAGTTTTAGAAGCTATCAACGTTCCTCTTATCGTCTGGGGTTGCGCCAATCCCGCCAAAGACGAAATGGTCTTGAAGGTTGTTGCTGAAAAATGTCAGGGCTATAACCTGCTCATGGGGCCGGTTGAAGAGAAAAACTACAAAGGAATCGGTGCTGCCGCAATGGGTTATGGGCATGCGGTCATCGCCTCTTCACCGATTGATGTAAACCTGGCAAAACAGATAAATATCCTTCTTGAAAACCTTGGCATGCCCATGGACAGGTTGATTGTTGACCCGACAACCGGTGGCCTTGGTTATGGTTTGGAATACTCTTATTCGGTTATGGAACGTCTTACCATGGCTGCCATGGTTCAGGGTGATGAGAAGCTGCAGTTTCCGATGATCAACAACCTCGGCAACGAGGTCTGGAAATGTAAGGAAGCCAAACAGACCGCAGATGCAGCCCCGCTCCTCGGCGACCCGGAGAAGCGCGGCATAATGATGGAGTCCATCGGCGCGGTCTCCTATCTTCTCGCCGGTTCCAGTTTGCTTATCATGCGTCATCCTGAGGCGATTCGACTGACCAAGGAGTTCATCAATGCTATGGCGGGTGGCGGTTCTTTGCAGAATTCCGCACCAATTGCCAAGGCCCTCCCCGAGGTGAATATAGACTTTGCGGCACTTGCGCCAAAAGTTGATTTGACTATCGCTGAAGAAGAGAAGAAGGCAGCTCCGGCCGCCGCCAAACCAGCTGCAGCGGCAGCTCCAGCCGCAGCGGCACCGGCCGCCCCAAAACCTGCCGCGCCGGCACCCGCAGCCCCAGTCAAAGAGGAGGCAAAAGCCCCTGTTCAACCCGCTGTCGATCCGGCGGCACAGGCAAAAGCTGAAGCAGAGGCCAAGGCTCAGGCAGAAGCCAAGGCGGTTGCGGACGCTAAGGCAAAAGCTGATGCCGACGCCAAGGCGAAAGCTGACGCCGAGGCCAAGGTGAAGGCAGATGCGGCAGCAAAAGAAAAGGCCGCGGCTGATGCCTTGGCTGCTGAAAAAGCCCAGCGTGACGAAGATGAAAAGGCACTTAAACGTTTACGGGCCCAGGCACGTCAGGCCGCCGATGAAGCCGCTGCAGCTAATCCTGGTGTGGAAATGGCCATGACCGCCGATCCGGTGCAAAAGGATCAGCAAGAAAAGATTCTTGAGATGCTGGATAGATTCCATCGCAGAAACAGATAGTAAAATGCTTGCAAATAAGAAGGATACGATGTGTCGCTCTTGAGATGATTCAATACCCATTGGTAATCTCAAAAACTCTTTGAGGAGGAACCTCGATATGGCAGAAGTAACCACAAAAGTTGACAAAGTAGCAAAACTCGCTGATCCGATGGAAGCGTCTATCGAAGCGTCGACCCAGGAGATGCTGCGCCGGGCTCAAAAATTGAATATTGAAACGGTTTTTGATCGTGCTGTTACCATGAAACCCTGTGCTATTGGTCTACAGGGCATTTGTTGTAAAAACTGTGCGATGGGGCCGTGCCGTTTGCCACTGCCAAAGGATGGAATTCAGGGTGAAGATACTCGTAAAGGTTTATGCGGTGCCACCGCCAACACTATTTGTGCCAGGAACTTCCTGCGTATGATAGCCGCAGGCGCTGCCGCCCACTCCGATCATGGCCGGGCCGTCGCCGAAACCTTTCTTGCTGCTGCCAAGAAACAAACCAATGACTACAAAATCAAAGATCCTGCCAAATTGATCCAGATAGCTCCGTATTTCGGTATCGCCACCACCGTTGAAGAAAATGGTGTAACAAAAGATCGGGACATCAATGAGATTGCCGTTGGTGTCGCTGAGAAGGCCTTGGCCGAATGGGGCAAGCCGGCGGGGACCCTTTCCTACCTGAAGAGAGCACCGAAACCACTGCAAGACAAATGGGCGGCAGAAGGTGTTATGCCCCGCAACATCGACAGGGAAATTGTTGAGTGTATGCACCGTACCCATATGGGTGTTGATCAGGACTATAAGAACCTGATGAAACAAGGTACCCGTGCTTCTCTTGCCGATGGATGGGGTGGAGCAATGATAGCCACCGATCTCCAGGATGTTATGTTCGGCAGCCCGAGCCCGCTGCAGTCCGAGGCCAATCTTGGCGTTATGAAGGAAGACCATGTCAATATCATCGTCCATGGCCACGAGCCGCTGCTTTCAGAAATGATCGTCGCCGCCGCGCAATCCCAGGAGATGGTCGATTACGCCAAATCAAAGGGAGCAAAAGGCATCCAACTCGGCGGGATCTGCTGTACCGCCAATGAGATCTTGCAACGCCATGGCGTTCCTCCGGCAGGTACCTTCCTGCAGCAGGAACTGGCTATCATCACTGGTGCTTGCGATGCGATGGTTGTTGACGTGCAATGTATTTTCCAAAACCTCGCCAACGTCGCCAAATGTTTCCACACCAAGCTCATCACCACCCATCCGATTGCTAAGATGGAGCAAGACAACGTCATTCATATTGAGTTTGACGAGCATCATGCCATGGAAGATGCGATCCGCATCGTCAAGATTGGTATTGATAATTTCCAGAAGCGCGGTGTCGACGTGATGATTCCACGGCACAAATCGGCTCAGATCGCTGGTTTTGGCGTTGAGTCAATTAGATATCATTTGGGCGGCAGTTTCCGTGGCGATTATTTCACCCTCAATGACAACATTATCAACGGCCGTATCCGCGGCATCGCCGGCGTCGTTGGCTGTAACAACGCCCGTACCAAGCATAACGAGGAACATATTACCCTTATCAAAGAACTGATCAAAAACGATGTCATCGTCTTGACGACTGGCTGTAGCGCCATAGCCGCCGGTATCCATGGCCTGTTGACTCCGGAATCGGCAGCAGTGCATTGCGGCCCAGGGCTTGCAGAGGTTTGCGAGACCGTCGGTATTCCGCCGGTACTTCATCTCGGTTCCTGTGTCGACAATAGCCGTATCCTCCTGGCAGCAACAGAGGTTGTTAAAGCAGGCGGGCTGGGTAATGATATCTGTGATCTGCCGGCTGCCGGCAGTGCACCCGAGTGGATGAGTGAGAAGGCTATCGCCATCGGGCAGTACTTTGTGGCTTCCGGTGTGTACACCGTTTTCGGTTATCATATGCCTCTTGAGGGGGCTCCGGTGTTCAAGGATTATCTCTACAAGGAGATGGAGAATATCTATGGCGGGAAGTGGGATTGTGAACCCGATCCGATTAAGCATGCCCATAAGATGATCGCCCATATCGACAAGAAGCGTAAGGAGCTGGGCATCGACAAGGCTCGTGACAGGGTCCTTATGGACATGGCGGACAGACAGGCTCTCGGTATGGAATAATTCCCACGGTAACGAACACGATACTACTCATCCTTAAAAAAAGGAGTAAAGCATGTCAAGATTAGTAGCATTTGCAGCCATACAGGGCGGTTATAAGGTGGTATCCCAGGTTGAAGGGGAACTGGAGAAAGCCCTTCAGACCTATGACGCCAGCACCAAAATCGGCTTCCCAAATACCGCATATTATCTTCCGGTTATCTATTCTCTCACCGGTATAAAGTGTGAGACACTCGAAGACCTGAAAAAACCGATGAAGTTTGCCCGCGGTCTTCTGCCGCCACATGTCAAGGGCAGCAACCATCTTCCCTATCTCGGCCCGCTCCTTGATGCCGGTATGGCCGGTATCTTCGCCTACGAGGTGAAAGAGGCCCTGCGCATCCTCCGCCAGCCCGATTTTTATGTCGATACCGAAGATCCGGATATCGACGCGGGAAAAATCTGGGTAGGACCGGCCAATGATATTATTTTGAGAAAACGTGGTGTTGAATTCGTTGACGGTTCGGCGCCAGGTTTTGCGGCGATTGTTGGTGCGGCGCCAAATCCGGAGATCGCCAAAATGATCGTCGAGGATTACCAGAAGAAGAACCTCTACATCTTCTGCGCTGCCAACCATAATGGCAAAACAGTTATCGAGCAGCTTCTTGAGGCTGGAGTTCAGGTGGGTTGGAATACCCGCATCGTTCCTTTCGGACCGGATATCTCTTCCGCTGTCTTCGCCCTTGGTTTCGCCAACCGCGCAGCAATGGCCTTCGGTGGTGTGCAGCCTGGAGATTATCGCCGGATGCTGATGTACAACAAGAACCGTATTTTTGCCTTCGTCAATGCCCTCGGCGATGTTGGTACCGAGTGGGCCGTTGCCGCTGCCGGTGCTGTTAACTGGGGCTTCCCGACTCTTGCAGATACCGATATCCCGGAAATCTTGCCAACTGGTATCTGCACCTATGAGCATGTTGTCGCCAATGTCCCGCATAACGAGATCTGCCAGAAATCCGTTGAGGTTCGTGGTCTGAAGATCAATGTTACCCAGATCGATATTCCCTGTGCCTTCGGCCCGGCCTTTGAGGGTGAGCGGGTACGTGGCGGCGATCTGTTCGGCCAGATGGGTGGTGGTAAGACCCAGTGTACCGAGCTGGTGAAGATGGCGCAGATGAATGAGATCGAAGACGGCAAGGTCACTGTTGTTGGCCAAGATCTGAAGGATATGAAAGAAGGTGGCGTACTGCCGCTAGGTATCTTCGTGCAGATTGCCGGTCGCGAGTTTCAAACCGACTTCGAGCCGATCATGGAGCGGCAGATTCACCACTTGATCAACTATATTCAAGGGGTAATGCATATCGGCCAGAGGGATATCTCCTGGGTTCGTATCAGCAAGGCAGCTGTCGAGAAGGGCTTTACTCTGAAGGATATCGGTGTTGTACTTCATGCCAAATTCCATCAGGATTTCAAGAAGATCGTCGACAAGGTACAAGTAACACTCTTCACCAATAAAGAAGATGTCGACAAACTGACCGCTACCGCCCGGGCCGAATATAAAACCCGCGACGAGCGTGTTGATAAGATGACCGACGAGGCTGTTGACACCTTCTACTCTTGCAGTCTGTGTCAGTCCTTTGCCCCAAGCCATGTTTGTACCGTCAGCCCGGAAAGAACCGGTCTGTGCGGCGCTTACAACTGGATGGACTGTAAGGCTTCCTATGAGATCAACCCGACCGGTCCCAATCAGCCGATCAAAAAAGGTAAAGTTCTTGATCCGGTCCTCGGCCGTTTTGAAGGCGTTGATGAATTCATCAAGGGCGCATCCAAAGGCGCAATCGATACCTATAACTTCTATTCAATGTGCCATGCTCCGATGACCACCTGTGGTTGTTGCGAATGTATTGCCGCCATGCTTCCCGCCTGCAACGGCATTATGACCGTTGGCCGTGACTATACCGGTGAAACTCCTTCAGGTATGAAGTTTACCACCCTCGCCGGTGTTATGGGTGGTGGCGCTTCTTCCCCAGGTTTTGTTGGCCACTCCAAGTTCAACATTACCCAGGGCAAGTTTATCCTGGGAGATGGTGGGTTGCTCCGCATGGTGTGGATGCCGAAGGTCGTGAAAGATGAGATCCGAGATCGTCTGAACGCCAGAGGTGAGGCGATGGGTGTTAAGAATTTCGCCGATATGATCGCCGATGAGACGGTTGGTGTTACCGAAGACGAGATCTTGCCATGGCTCCAGGAAAAAGGGCATCCTGCTCTGAGCATGCCGCCGATTATCGGATAATTGACCACGCGGATGGGCATGGTCTCATTGTCATGAATGGAACCATGCCCGATCGGTTGCGAAATATTTTACTCTAAAGGGTACGAATCCCAGTATTTAGAAGGCGTTAGTAGCTCTAAGAATACAATGTCAGGGATCGTATGCTGCTGATTGAAAGAGTAAGAACCTTTATAAGGAGACAATAACAATGGCGTTAACAGGAATACAAATTTTCAAACTCCTGCCAAAAACCAACTGTAAGGAGTGTGGAGTTCCAACGTGCCTTGCCTTTGCAATGAATCTCGCCTCGGGCAAGGCCGAGCTTGATTCTTGCCCCTATGTGTCCGACGATGCACGGGCACAACTTGCCGAGGCCTCCGCTCCACCTATCCGTCCAGTCGCTATCGGCAAGGGCGTGCGCGCTGCAAAAACCGGTGGGGAGACCGTTCTTTGCCGGCATGAAAAGACCTTTTTCAATCCAACTCTTTTTGCTGGTACCATCACCTCCGATACCGCTGTGGCGGTTGTCGAGGCTAAGCTGAAAGTCTGGAATGCCTTGCAGTACGAGCGTGTTGGCCTGAATCTGCGTCCGGAACTTGTGGCACTGAAAGATGTAAATGGTGACGGAGTGGCTTTCGCTACATTGGCGAAACTCGTTGCCGAGACCTCCGAGTTCAACCTTGTTCTAATGAGCGAGAGTGCGGAAATTATTGCCGGGGCAGTTGCAGTTGCCGGATTTAAACGGCCGCTCATCTATGCAGCAACCGCAGCCAACGTTGACGCCTATGGAAAAATTGCACTGGAAAACGGCCTGCCTCTGGCAGTTAAGGCTGATTCCATCGATGGTCTCATCGCCCTGACCGATAAACTGGTTGGCATGGGGCTGAAGGATCTGGTGCTTGATTCCGGCGCGCGAGATGTTAAGCAGGCCCTGGAAGATCAGGTTGCCATCCGGCGGGCGGCATTGAAGGCTGGAAACCGTTCTCTCGGTTTTCCTACCATCACCTTTCCCTGTGAGATGGCCTCAAATATTGCCACTGAAGGCCTTATCGCCGGTATGTTTGTTGCCAAGTACGGCGGCATAGTGGTTCTGTCCGATCTCACCACAGAGGTGATATTTCCGCTGCTTCTTGAACGGTTGAACATCTTTACCGATCCGCAACGGCCAATGACGGTAACCCAGGGTATCTATGAGATCGGTGCACCGAACGAAAATTCCCCGGTTCTGGTGACTACCAACTTCGCCCTGACCTACTTTATCGTTTCTGGTGAGATTGAAGCGAGTAAGGTGCCCTCTTGGCTGCTTATTAAGGACTCCGAGGGACTCTCCGTTCTTACAGCTTGGGCTGCCGGCAAGTTTGGCGGTGACGATGTCGGAATGTTTGTCAAGAAATCCGGGATAATGGATAAGGTTAAACATACTGAGCTGATCATCCCTGGTTACGCTGCGGCAATTGCCGGTGACGTTGAGGAAGAGCTGCAAGGTTGGACCATAACTGTAGGCCCGAGAGAGGCCGCCCATATCGCTGGATTCCTGAAAAGCAGGTAATTGAAAGTAAAACGTTCCGGGCCTTTTCGTTTTTGAAAGGGCCTGGAAACGATCGTTTTTCGATGGCGCAAATTTGGTGAGATTTAAGAAAGCTTGATAATATTGATGTTTAGAAAAAGGAGAAAAACATGATTCTTTTTGGCGAAAGCCTCAATGTCATTTCCAAGGTAATTGGAAAGGCCTATCGAGAGCGAGATCCAAAGCCGATCCAGGCAGAAGCCCTTGAGCAAGAAAAGCTTGGCATGGATTATATCGACATCAACCTCGGTCCGGCCAAAAAAGATGGCCATGAGTTGATGCCGTGGGTTGTTCAAGTGGTACAGGAGGTGGTTCCCAATATACCACTGCTTCTTGATACCTCTAATATTGCTGCTATCGAGGAAGGACTCAAGGTTGTCAAGCCTGCCAGCAAGCCGCATATCGTCAATTCAATCATGGCCCGTCCAGAACGGTACACGGTAATGCTGCCTATCGCCGCTAAATATGGTGCGGATATCGTTGCCTTGATGTGGGGACCTGATGGCCTGCCTCGCGACGAAAACGAGAGGGCTGCCCTTGCTGTTGAGCTTTTGTATGCTGCTAACGAGGCCGGAATTCCTAACGAGAAAATCTGGGTTGATGGCATTGTTACTCCTGTAAATATTCAGCAGGCTCAATGTGTGTCGCTCCTTAATTTCCAGATGATGATTGAAGATATAGCCCCAGGTGCTATGTCCACTTGTGGTCTGTCAAATATTTCCAATGGGCCTCCTGTTCATCTTCGTCCGATTCTGAACACCACCTATATGATCATGCTTGAACGCTATGGCATGAAATCGGTTATCTCCGATCCGCTGGACACCAACTTGACCGCAGTGGCCAAAGGGAAACGTCCGGACATCGTAGAGGTTGTTCACCAGGCTATGGACGGCACCGCACCCAGTTTGTCATCTCTTTCCAAAGAATTGGCTGACTATGTGAAGACTGTTCGGGTCATTACCGGAGAAAATCTCTTTTCTGATTCATATCTGGAAATCTAGTTCTTCGACCGGACATTAGTTTTGCTAAAAGCTCCATCCTTTGCGGGATGGGGCTTTTTTTTTAACGAATAGTGGTTACTTCTCTGCTAAGAAAGAGGTAGCATAAATATGCGGAAATTCCACAATACACTGAGAGAAAGTTCATGGCCGATACTGAAAAAGTAGAAGGGTGGGTTTACGTTTTTGTTTGTGATCCTGGAGAAAGTGAGAGCTTTCTTGGGCTTCATAACGCTGAAAAAGATGTTCATTTTATTCCGGCTTTTAGAACCAAAGAAGAAGCCAATGATTGCTTTCTCAATTTGCCCCGTGAAAAGGGAAGGAAATACGAACTACAAGCAGTCCATGTTGAGGAACTGCAATCAGATGCAAACAAAAACAATTTTGTCGTCGTATTCGTTGATCGAGATGGGAAGGTTGTCAGCGAATAATGCGATGACTGTAGCTAGGAATAAAATCGGAAGGAGAATTGGCGGTGAGCTTGAAAATTGCAATAGGCGGAAAAGGCGGGGTAGGAAAGACCACGGTAACGGCACTTTTGGCGCGTTGTTTGGCTGTGGATAAGAAGAACAAGGTAATAGCAATAGATGCTGATCCAGTTGCTAATCTCGCCGCCGGTCTTGGTATTTCTGAGGACAAACCGATAACCCCGATTTCTCAGTTAACTGAACTGATCAGCGAAAGGACAGGGGCAAAACCGGGTACGATGGGAGGATTTTTCACCCTTAATCCTAAGGTTGACGACATTCCCGAGCGATTTTCCTTGGAGCGCGATGGTGTCAGACTCTTGGTAATGGGCACTGTGCAAAGTGGAGGATCTGGCTGCATCTGTCCGGAGAGCACCATCTTGAAGGCCTTGATGAACCATCTCGTGCTGGTTCGTGATGATATTATAGTTATGGACATGGAAGCAGGGATAGAACATCTTGGAAGGGCGACCTCAGCATCAGTGGACGCACTTATTATAGTCGTTAATCCAGGAGCTAGAAGCCGGACTGCGGCTGATAAAATTAGACGGCTTGGCAAGGATATTGGTATCAAAAATATCATTATCCTTGGAAACCGGGTTAAAAATAAGGAGGACGAGGAGTTAATTCGCAGTACCTTGCCCGACTTTGAAATACTAGGATTTCTACCCGAACACGAGGAAGTCGTTGCCGCCGATCGAGAGGGAAGGAGGGCCTTTGAAAATATCGACGCTGCCCCTAAAGAATTATTTGAAATTGTTGCAAAGCTTACAGCAATGAAGAGGTAGAGGTTTTAGTCTCGTCTAGGCGGTCCATTTATTTGGGAATTAAGCCGTTTGCACCGTATTGTCGGTGTAAACGGCTTTTTTGTTCAGCATAGATCCTTGCTACATTGTACAGGCCAGGGCTTCTTATCCAATAAAGAATATGGACTTTCAGAAACCAGCCAAGGATTTTTAAAACTCCTTGACAATACCACGCAGTGGTATAGAATGTTGACTGTTGAGAATGTTTCCCATCTTATTTGCCTAGCTGAATCCGGAGGCAGTTGATCTCAGTTGTTGAGCTTAAATGTTTTGAGTTGCTGTATTGCTTTCAGCTATCTTGCGGATTCTGAGTGATTTTCAGAAATCGTATCAACCTTTTCTCCCTCAGGAGGTATTTCCGGTGAAACCATTAGAATTGATTAAGGTAGAGGATTTAACAATATGTGAATCAACTGCACAAATGATCACCAAAGCCAGAAAAGATGGAGTTGAACTCTTTTTTGACCGTGCTACAGCGATGAAGCCTTGTCCAATTGGCGAGCAAGCAGCTTGTTGTAAGCACTGTTCCATGGGACCATGCCGGATGAATGTCAATAGCCCGTATGACCGAGTGGGGGTGTGTGGTGCAACTATTGATACGATTGTCGCAAGGAATTTTGGCCGAATGGTTGCCGCTGGAACGGCCGCTCACACCGACCATGGCATGGCGATGCTTGAATTATTTCGCGATGTCATCAATGGCAAGGTTAAGGACTTTTCCATCAAAGATCCGATCAAACTCCTCGAAATTGCTACCTCTCTTGAAATTCCAACCGAAGGAAGAGATTTAAAGGATGTTGCTTTAGATCTGTACCACGAGCTTGAGAGAACCTACACCCAGGTGGATGGCGAGATACCGATGATGAAAAGAGTTCCGCCAAAGACCCTTGAGCTTTGGCGGGAAGCTGGAATTGTACCGCGTGGTGCAATGCGGGAAATTATGGAGATGATGCATCGCACAGCAATGGGTGTTGATCAGGATTATGAGAATATCACCAAGCAGATCTCACGAACCGCCCTTGCCGATGGTTGGGGCGGGTCAATGGTGTCTACGGACATCTCTGATATTCTTTTTGGAACCCCAGCGCCTGTAGAAATTGAGGTTGATATGGGCGTGTTGAAGGAAGATCAGGTCAACATCATCGTTCACGGCCATGAGCCCATTCTTCTCGAAGCGATGCTTGTTTCCGCGGCCGATCCGACTTTGCAGAAAATGGCTAAGGACGCTGGGGCAAAGGGTCTCAATCTGGTGGGTATGTGCTGCTCCGGTCTTGATGTCATGTCGCGGCATGGATTACCTCATGCCGGTAATTTCTCAAGTACCGAAGCGGTGCTGGTCACAGGCGCCGTCGATGCGATGACCGTTGATATTCAGTGTATAAAGCAGGATCTGAAGAAGGTGGCCGATTTCTATGACACCCCGTTCATCACCACCAATTATCGGGCGAAGATCGAAGGGGCCCTGCATATTCAGCTTGATGAACATGAACCCCTCAAGTGTACCGATGAGATTATAATAAAGGCAATCACCCGGTTCAAAACCCGGAAAATGCCCATCCAGATCCCGAGAAAAGTGAGCAGGGGGATTCACGGATTCTCCTATGAATATGTTAAGTATATGCTCGGAGGTTCGTTCCGGGGCAGTTTTACACCGCTTAATGAAAACATTATTAACGGGCGAATTCGTGGCGTGGCTGGAGTCGTTGGCTGTACGAATCCGCGATCAAAGCAGGACTATTCCCATGTTGAATTGGTGAAAGAGCTCATTCGTAATGATGTTCTTGTTCTGCAGACCGGCTGCTCCCAGATGGCACTGGCAAAAGCCGGACTTACCGGCCCAGGCGCTGCGGCTTTGGCCGGGCCCGGGCTTGCTGAAGTCTGTGAGACGGTTGGTATGCCACCGGTTCTCGGCCTTGGGGCATGTGTTGACAACAGTAGAATTCTTATCGCCGCCTCGGAAATGGTCAGGGTAGGCGGGCTTGGTGATTCTATCGCCGATTTACCGGCGGCTGGTTGTGCCCCTGAGTGGATGAGTGAGAAGGCTATCGCGATTGGCCATTACTTTGTTGCTTCGGGGGTTTATGTAGTATTTGGGCACACCTTCCCGATGACCAAAGGTACCAAATTTGAGAAGCATTTGTTTGATGATATGGAAAAACTTGGATTTGGCAAATGGGCCTTTGCCGATGACCCGAGGGAAATGGCGCGTCTAATGATTGCCCATATTGATAAGAAACGGCAGCAGCTTGGTATCGATAGGGCCAGGGAGAGGGTCTTGTTGGATATGGCAGACAGACGAGACCTTGATGCCTCGGCTTGATGCGATACACAGCAAGCACTATTCGATCATGGCTTTTCCGGTGGTTGCGCCCGGAATTAATCTCTGATGACGGCCAGAATAGATAATTGCCCAAGAATGAAGCGGGGAAAGCGAAACAGGGTTTTTCCCCGCTTGCTCATAGGGGAAAAAAGAGGGCAAGGTGGGTGATCCAATGATTGTGTATAATGGCAGGTACCGATGGGATGGGACTAGAAAAGATAATAATGATCCGATTGCCTGGTTTCCAGGTGCTTACGATGTGAAGATTTTCCATTGTTCAAATATCACCCAAAAGGTGAAGCATTTCAAAGCATATGTCTGTTTGTACAGTCGAACAGGAGAGGGCCAATCCATCTCCGATAATCCCGAAAGATTTGCCAAACGAATTTGCCGAGATTTTTCTTTAGTGATCGATCAGGTTCTTTGGGTAGAGGATCTTCTTCACGAGAGAGAGCGTTATGATGTTGTCCAATTTATTCACACTGGTAGGGTTGGTGAAAATCTTTTTTATCGGATCGAAAAGCGCAAGGCCTCGGCAACCGAAATTAAAATGATTCAACAGGGATTGGCTGATTTGGTATCAGATTCTAAAGCAGTACTATGGAAATGATAATGGAAAAGCAGATGATACAAAATCGGTTGCGGGAATTGGAGGATGAGATAGCCGAAACCCTTCGTCGGCTTCCTGCCCATTCAGTTAAACCTCCTGTGATGATCGACCTTCTTGCATTGGAGGATGAAAGGGACATGCTTCTTAAGAAGTTCAGTGAAAATCAATGAAAAGACTCATTCTCAGGAAGCTATTAATGAATGCAGCATTATTGGAAGAAACCTGCCACTAACTATTATCTCGCTTGCCAGAGAAAAAAGAAAAAACACGATATCAAATCCTCTGTTGGACATTCGATGGGATCCGATTTATTATTTACCTTGTAGCGGTTAAACAGTCAGGAAACATGAGATTGATTACTTCAAGGTAAAGGGGGTTCCAATGTCAAATCAACATTGTCCGGGTTTTGAAGCCAACAAGACGCTAGGCGAGGTGAAAATCAAGTGCCCTACATGTGGTAAGGAGTGGGAAATATTTTCCGACGAATTAGAAAAGACTATTAAGTGCTCATCCTGTAAAGCAAGTTTTGATCCTAAGGCAAATAAACTGTAGTAAATACCGTAGAGTAATTGCTCTGAAAAAGCTAAGGCCCTGGAGGAACTCTTCTGTTCCTGCCAGGGCCTTTTTTTGTATACATTTGTCGGCTGCACTAAAAAATGACAACATTTTCTGGCGTTGCTGCCAAAGAGCCGGGCCACGTTTTTAGTGCGGGGCGCATGTGGGAATGAACCAACAATATCCAATCCGGGAAACAGGAGCACAAGATGCCTGTTATGAGATGGTTGCAGTTCTTGGGTGGTTAATTCTTTGCTTCGACGCGCTCTTCTTTATATGGCTTAAGATTTTTCACCATCTTTTCTGCAGTTTGCTTGCCAAATACCTTGTCATTGACGATTACCACAGGAGCAATGCTACAAGCGCCGACGCAGTTGACATGTTCCAAGGTGAAGAGCATGTCACGAGTAGTTTGTTCGTCTCCTTTCAGTTTTAGCTCTTCCCGCAATTTGGATATTACCTTAGAGGCACCTTTTACGTGGCAGACAGTACCGCAGCACACAGTAACAATATTTTTTCCACGAGGCTTGAGATGAAATTGCGAGTAAAAGGTTACCACACCGTAAAATTTTGAGGCGGGTATGTAGGTCTTCTTGGAAAACCACTCAACTGCTTCTTTTGGAACATAGCCGAACGAGTTCTGTATGTCCTGAAGAACGGTAATGATATTATCATCGTTGTCGACGTATTTCTGGTAAAGAGCCTGAAGCGTTTCTTCTTGTTTTATTTCCATCATACAGATCTCCATAATTAGTCAGGTTAATTGCAACAACAAGCGTCGTCCTGATTCGAGACTAACCAGCCAAACTCATCCAAGTTGCCTATTGAGGCATTTTGGGATCATGATAAGAAGAATTAAGAGAAATATGTGATGAATGATGGGAGGTAGAGGGTGTTTGGCATGTTTAGTCATCCATGCATACCTTGAGATTGTTCTGGAGGATATGTTTAAGTTTTTAGACCCAGCTTTAAGCTACGTTTCGACCAGATAATAATCTCATGAAATCATCACATCCGTAGAGATATAACAATGATGCGTATAGGTGTCACTTAAAAAATCACTCTGAGGGTGGATGGTAGGAGTCCTAAGCGCAAAAAAGCCCCGATGAGAGTGATCTCATCGGGGCATTTTTGTAGAAAAAAATCGGCGGCGACCTACTCTCCCACACAGTCACCCGTGCAGTACCATTGGCGCTGAAGAGCTTAACTTCCGTGTTCGGAATGGGAACGGGTGGATCCTCTTCGCTATGACCGCCGATAAAGCG
>JAOTRX010000013.1 GCA_030247675.1 Desulforhopalus sp.
ATTCGTTCGTTACCATGTAGCATGAGGGTTACCTCCATTTGTTTTGATGTTTGGTTCGCACCTTTATCAAAACTGGTAACCCTCATCTTTTCAAGTGAGGTGTCAGATCAAGTCGAAACTATTTCAGATTAGGCGTAGCCTCATGTGAAGCAAAATCTATCCGCTTTTTCATTAAGGATTGATTTTATCCGTCTACAGTTCATGCACCCAGTCTGGAATCCGATTCAGAATGTAGTTCTGCACTGCTTCCTTTTTATTGCCAGCTTCGACTTTGCCAACAGCATCCATGACCTCCTCGAAATCAAACCAACAAAGTTCTTTGTCATCCAAACTATAAACCATTAAAATTCGTTTATTGGGGTTATCAATATCTTCTTCCTCTTGAATCGCCCCTACAATCTTCAACGCATCTTCATAGCTTATGAATTTCACTTCATCGGTGCTCATAGAACCTCCTTCTTTAAAAGCCGGAATTTATGTAAGAGCTACACCATATCGAATTGCCACACAAAATTAGCAAAACCATCCGAGCTCAACATAAAACAATGCCAATCAAAAAAACAAAAAGGCGAGCAGGAACACGTTCCTCTCGCCTTTAAATCTAACCATTATTCCTTTTCAGGCTGCTTTTATCACCGCCCCAGACCTGATGCAACGAGTACATACCCGAGTTTTTTGGGTATTGCCCCCCGCGGTCGCCATATGCACTGTTTTCAGATTTGGAAGCCATCGCCTCTTGGTCTTGTTGTGCGCATGGGAAACATTGTTTCCGGTCACTGGCCCTTTTCCACAGATTTCGCAAACCTTAGACATTTTTTTCTCCTTCTATAGCATTCGCCAAGTGCAATCTAATGCTAAATGAAGAATGCTTGAATTAGTTTATCAGCAAAACGATGAATTAGAATCTGCTTTTTTAATCTCTTTTATAGTGAATAGCAAGCACTTTTGATCCAATCTCTGTTCCTTCAAAGGACACTTTGTTCAAAAAAATCTGCATATCTTGAGGCAGGAAACGATGAGCCTTATAATGGCAAATGAACAAATACCTCTGTATCGATTTTTAATACCAAAAAATGTGGTGCTGTGTTCAAAAAAATGTTTAACATCAGACAACTTTCAAGTGCCGTAAGCCGTTCTTTTTTGCTGCCATTCGGCATTCCCTATTTAATTTTTTTTAGAGTGTTTTTCCAGTATGAAACTGATCGACCAAATCTGGGCTTTTTTCGCTTCCGTGCAATTGGCCATTTTAACTCTCTGCTCCATTGCTGTAACATCAATCATTGGCACAATCATACCTCAGGGTGAACCTTACACATTTTATGTGACCAAATTTGGCACAAAAACCGCTACGTTATTTCAAGTTCTTGATATTCACAAGATGTACTCTTCATGGTGGTTTTACGGGCTCCTTGGAATGCTCAGCATCAATTTAATCATTTGCAGCCTTGACCGAATACCTTCAGTTTGGAGGATTATTACCGCCGACAATCTTGCTATCTCTTTAGATCGTATTGAGAAAATAGCTTCCCTGCGACGCTGGGAATTGCCGCAGGAGAAGAGCAACTCTATCGATTGGCAATCAGTTTTGTCAAATACCGGATGGAGTTTCCAAACAAAAAAATGCGGGCAGACCATCCTGTCTTTCAGCCAAAAAGGCCGTTGGAGCCGGATGGGAGTTTATGTCGTTCATCTTTCTATTTTGATTATTTTTTTCGGGGCAATTATCGGCCATTTCTTCGGTTTTAAAGGCAGCGTCATGATTCCTGAGATGCGCAGTACAGAACAAATATTTTCCAGTCCGGATTCCAAACCAATTGATTTGGGCTTTACAATCCGCTGTGATTCTTTTGCTATCGAATTCTATGACAATGGTATGCCGAAAGAATATCGAAGCGGCCTATCGATACTTGAAAATGGCCAAGAAATCTTACAGAAAGATATCAGGGTCAACAGCCCACTTTCCTATCGGGGTATTACCTTTTATCAATCCAGTTATCAAGCCCATCAGGAATTCCTATTACAAATTACTGAAACAGACAGCGGCGCCAGTCGGCAGTTCTCTCTACCCTTTCAAAAACAGGAGTCCTGGAAAGAAAGAAATCTGCAATTCGGAATAATCAATGCTGAAGCCACCGGTCAACGAGCGTTGCGATCAAAACTTTGGCTAAAGGCCGGTGATGGTCCGGCTATCACCCAATGGCTAGCCGACAGCGAAGATTTTTCTTTCACCGGGGATGGGAAGAACTACTCACTTAAGGTTAAACAATTGTACTCAACTGGCTTACAGGTTGCAAAAGACCCCGGCGTATGGATAGTGTATTTCGGTTGCAGTCTCCTCTTGCTGGGACTCTACATGGCCTTTTTCTTATCTCACAGAAGAATTTGGCTTTATAAACATAAAGCAGCCACCAGCTCCATCATTTATTTTGCCGGTACCGCAAATAAAAACAAGGCGGCTTTTGCGAAGACATTTTCAAAACTTACCAACCTTATCGATCAAACAATTTGTCACGACCTTGAGCAGCATAATTAAGCTAAAAATAGTTACAAGAATCCAGCCCTATTGAAATCACCATTTTGAATACAAGAAAGCTCACGGAGTAATCGTATGGATAGCTCTCAATTACTTGGAATAACTACATTTACGTATTTGTTTTCGACCCTGCTCTACGTCTTTTTGCTGGTTTTCAAGACGCCCCGTCTTGGTCCCATTACAACCTCCTTTACAGTTGTAGCATTTCTTATTCAAACGGCAGGTATGGCCTTACGTTGGGTCGAATCATATCGTATGGGCATCGGTCATGCGCCACTTACCAATATGTACGAATCCGTAGTTTTTTTCTCATGGACGATAATTGCCCTCTATTTAGTTGTCGAATTATTATTTAAAACCAGGATGATTGGGGCATTTGCGGTACCACTTGCCTTTCTTGCTATGGCCTATGCCTCATTTGCCGGCAATATAAGCAAAAGTATCTCTCCATTGGTTCCGGCACTACAATCCAATTGGCTCATAGCTCACGTAATAACTTGCTTTGTTGGATATGCATCATTTGCTATAGCTGCCGCTCTTGGGATCATGTACCTCCTAAAATCTCGGAGTCAGCAAAACCAAACCTCATTTGCAAAAAGTAGATTTAACGACTTGCCATCTCTACCCTTCATTGATGACTTAATCCATAAGAGTATGATTTTTGGTTTTATCTGGTTGAGTGCGGGGATCATCACCGGTGCCATTTGGGCCAACTCAGCTTGGGGAACCTATTGGAGTTGGGACCCAAAAGAAACATGGTCACTTATTACATGGTTTTTTTATGCCATCACCTTACACGCAAGATATACCCGCGGTTGGACAGGTAGGCGAATTGCTCTTCTTGCGATTTTCGGACTCATCTCCGTGTTGTTTACATATTATGGGGTAAATTTCCTTCTTTCCGGGCTTCATAGCTACGGTTCTAGCTCATAATCTTCTTAAATTCTCCATTATTTTCGTGCAGTAACAAGAGGGTAACAAGTTTGACAAAGTCCTTCTAAACCTGTATATAGTGAGGGTCGAGTGACACTGGCGATTGCTTTAACTCAATTATCTAAGAAGGAGCAAACAAGATGAGGAAAATTATTGCCTGCAGTTTCTTTTCATTATCCATGTTGATTGGATCGGTACTATTTACTATGGCTGCCGGCAATGTCGGTCCTGCCGATATTACCATTGACGAAGGAGGCAAAAAGCCAGCCGTATTCCCGCATAAAAAACATCAGGATGCGTTTAAATGTGGAGAATGTCATCATCAAATGACGGCAGACGGCAAACAGAGTCCCTATGTAGAAGCTCAAGAAATTAAAAAATGTGGTTCATGTCATAATGCCACTGTTCTAGCCGGAAAAATGAAAGATAAACTGGCCCTCGACACCCTCAAAGGTGCTGGTCATGGGAACTGCTTAGAATGTCATAAGGCCAAGAAAGATGACCCGGCCGTCAAAGACAAAAAAATTGACAAGTGCGAGACCTGTCATCCCAAAAAATAAATAACGCTACTAGTACTACAAACGAAAAAGGGGAGGTTCAATTCTGAACCTCCCCTTTTTCGTTTGTATCAAACCAATATTCGAATCAGGCTTCTTGCAGAAGGGAGATATCTCCTATCAACAGGATCTGCTCACCCAAAAGCGTTAAGAGACTCAGTCGATTTTTCCGTACTGATAAATCTTCCGCCATAACCATCACATCATCGAAGAAAGCGTCAACGGGTTCTTTCATTCTTAGCATTACTTCAAGAGCCTTCGCATATTCTTTCACGGTGATGTGTCTCGCCATTTCCTCTCGTACAGTCAGAAAGAGTTCATAAAGATTCCTTTCAGTTTGATGTTCAAACAAACTAACATCAACCACCGTTTCTCGATTATCCTTTATGATATTCTTCACCCTTTTATACGAAGCGGCAAGTACCTTGAGAGCAGGATCCTTACGAAGTTGTAAAATTGCATTAACGCGTAGCAGACAGTCATTTACGTCGTCAAAATTAACCGAAACAGCAGCATCAACCGCATCGGCAGCAATCCCCCGGCTGATACAATCATTGGCAAATCGACCCTTAATGAAAGCAACCACCGTTTCGACCGTGTCGTTGCCACCAGCAACCTTGTTTCCATACAAGGCCAGCGCTTTATGGATAAGCTCTCGTAATGACAATGAATACTTTTTGCCTTGAATAATATGTAAAATAGCTATGGAGATGCGCCTTAAGCCAAAAGGATCGGCAGTTCCCGAAGGGACTTGGCCGATCCCAAAACATCCAGCCAAGGTATCAAATCGATCGGCTAGGGCCAGGATCGACCCCAATTCGGACGACGGAAGTTCAGCCCCGGCCCTCTTCGGCATATAATGTTCAACAATGGCCGCGGCGACGTTATCTTTCTCCCCATCGTGAATGGCATATGCACCTCCCATGGTACCTTGCAACGAAGGAAATTCACCAACCATATTGGATAGCAAGTCGGCCTTGCAGAGAAGTGCCGCCCGGCATCCGTCGTCGGCCAGTTCAGGTACGACCTTGTCTGCCAGGATTCTGACCAGCTTGACCAACCTGTCTTTCTTTTCCAGCATTGTGCCAAGTTTTGCTTGAAAGATGATACCTTGGAGGTTGGCTATGCGATCTTCAAGCTTAGTCTCTCTATCGCTGTTGAAGAAAAACAAAGCATCTTCGAGTCGTGCTCGAAGAACACGTTGATGTCCTTTGCGAGTAATCGCGGTGTCCTTCACTTTGGTATTATTAACTGCCACAAAGCCCGGAAGCAGCTTTCCTGTTTGATTGACTACGGGGAAATACTTCTGATGTTCGCGCATTGAGGTGATTAGCACATCAGCAGGAAGCTGCAGATATTTCTCATCAAATGTTCCGCAAACTCCGAAAGGCATTTCAACAAGATTGGTAACGGTATCCACCAAAACCTCATCTATAGCAACACGGCCTCCCTGTAATTCCGCTGATTGAGCAACCGCTTGTTCTATTTCCGAAACGACCCGCGCTCTTCTCTTGGTTTGATCAAGCAAGACGAAGTGATCTGCAAGCTGCTGCTCATAGGTGGCAACAGAGTTTATTGTAAACCGTTTATTGGCTAAAAATCTATGGCCGCCACTGCTATTAGAGGATTCAACCCCAGCGTGGCTAAATCGTATTACCTCTTCTCCAAATATCGCTACCAACCACTGAATAGGACGAGCAAAAGCGTGCGTGTTACTCCCCCATTTCATCGACTTTGGAAAAGAAACGTCCAAAATCAGGCTTTGCAAGAGATCCGGTAATAAATTTGCTGTTTCCACACCTTTTTGTTTGCGGAGCAGCATGAGATACTCACCCTTCGGTGTCGTAACTACCTGCAAATCGCTGACATTCGCACCTTTCGACTTAGCAAACCCATCAGCCGCCCTAGTCGTTTTCCCATTGGCGTCAAAACCAGCACTCTTAGAGGGTCCAAGCAGCTCTTCAGTTATATCTTCCTGTTTCTCATTAATATTTTTTACTATCAAGGCAAGGCGTCTTGGCGTTCCCAGTGTCTTTATCTCACCATAGCCAATTTTTAAATCCGAGGCTTTTTCGGCAAACCTGTTTTTCAACTGGGTCAAGGCCGGTTCAAGATAACTTGCCGGTATCTCTTCCATGCCAATTTCAAAGAGTAGATCTCGCATGAGGGTAGGTTCTTAGGTAAAAGGTTTAATTATTAATACAATCCGATCTGGCAATTAGCAGGATTCCATGACAGCGAAGGTAGAGCACTCTTCACCAAAATTATGTATACATACTGAAAACCATTCGATAGCATTGATTGTCTCGAGACGGTTCCCCACTAGCCTGGTAATTGCTTCGACTGAGAGCACCTTTTTTTGTTTCGAGTCAAGATTCGCCAATTCGTCATTCACCGCTTCTTCAATGAGTAGGATTATATCTTCAATCCAGTAAAACTGCCTAAAACGTACACTGACCTCGGCCTTTCCCCATCTTCCTAGAGATCCCGGTAATCGATAAGGGGGGGTGTCAGAGATTGGCAAACTAATTGGCACTTCAACACTCAGCTTGAGATCGTCATTTTCTTCCAATGATCCATGCATTTGACAACGATAATGGGCAAGATGTCCGGTTTCGCCATTTTTCGCCTTATGCAAAAAATACGGAAAATCGATCTCAAGATGGGCTGCCTCTGCCTCCAAACGATCCTTCATCTTCTCAAGGACAGCGTGAAAACTCTTGACGTCAATTTCGCCGTGAAATTCATTGAGTATCTCAACGAATCTACTCATGTGCGTGCCCTTGAATTTATGCGGCAAATTGACATACATATTGACAGTGGCAACGGTATGCTGCCTCTTTTGTGCCTTGTCGCGAACAGTAATCGGATAGGAAATAGTCTTGACGCCAACCTTTTTAATGTTGATTCTCCGGCTGTCCAGTTGGCTTTGGATATCTTTCATGTGATGCAAACCAGAATTTTCTGTTGTTATCCAGGCGTAGTATCACCCATGGGATGCGATATTAAACAGGCCAAGGACAAATTTGGGACTTTAGTTCTCTTTCAAAAGCCTCCGAACGGCTTCCTTGAGATCATCAAGATCACCAGACTTTACTATATATTCATCGGATGCCCAAGTCCCGAGATCACGTTTGAACTCCTGATACGCACTACTCAAAATGACCGGAATAGCCGAATTTAACATTTTCATCTGGCGTAACACCTCAACTCCATTCATTCCCGGCATTTGAATATCAAGAATAACGAGATCGGGATGTTCGGCTTTGAACTTTTCTAATCCACTTGCACCATCCAGGGCAGATACTACCGAATACCCATCATCTTCGAACTCCTCACGATAGACCATGTGAATAGTCTCTTCATCATCAACCAGGAGCAGTTTTTTCACCGTTTCCTCCCTTTATGCTGGCGTCAAAGAATCACGTAAAAATGCGGCTGCCTCTTCCGGCGGCAATGGATTTATATAAAAGCCAGAGCCCCATTCGAATCCGGCAATGGATGTCAACTTTGGGACGATCTCAAAATGCCAATGATAATACTCAAGCCCACCAGAACGCAGAGGGTCTGTATGGAGAACATAATTATATGGGACATTTGGTATACATTTGCAGAGCCGCTGCAAAGATTCGGAAAATATTTCCGCAAGAGAATGAATTTCACTGTCGTCCTGCGAATAAAATGCCGAAGCGTGTCGCTTCGGCAAAATCCACATTTCAAAAGGAGTTCGGGGTGCAAACGGAGTAATAGTGATGAACTTGTCATTCTGACAAACAACTCGCTCTTTTTGCAATATTTCCTGCCGAATGATATCGCAAAAGATACATCGCTCTTTATATTTGAAGTGAGAAAGCGCTCCTTCTAATTCGGAGACAATCATCCTCGGCAATATCGGTAGAGCAATGAGTTGTGAATGGGAATGTTCCAGTGATGCCCCAGCATCGCGACCATGGTTTTTAAACACCATGACATACCGAAAACGCAGATCTTTTTCGAGATCAATAATCCGCTCTTTGTAAGCCTTAAGCACCATAGCTATTTCTGCCAACGAAAAATCGGCAAAACTATGGTCGTGGTCGGGTGTCTCAATAATGACCTCATGGGCTCCGATGCCATTCATTCGGTCATAAAGGCCTATACCTTCCTTCGAAAGATCACCTTCGATGATGAGAGCCGGGAACTTATTTGGTACAACCCGAACCCTCCACCCAGCCCCGTTGACATGGTGCACATTATCTCTAAAGGCCAAGACTTCGCTGGGCGTAAATGATTCATTGCCAGGGCATAAAGGACAAAATCCACCTCCGCCCGATGAAACCTCCACCGGGAAGTCAGTGGGCCTTTTCCTTCTTTCCTTGGAAATTATTATCCATCTACCGAGGATAGGATCTTTGCGTAGTTCCGGCATGCGGACCTTATTGTCCTACGGATTTTTCTCGGGTTTCTTGGAGTGTTTTACAATCAATACAAAGTGTAGTGACAGGCCTTGCCTCTAAACGTTTCAAACCAATTTCTTCGCCACAATCTTCACATATACCATAACTTCCATCATCGATCCGGGTAATAGCTTCGTCGATTTTCGTGACAAGCTTACGTTCCCTGTCGCGAATTCGCAATTCAAAACTCCTGCCGGACTCCAAGGTTGCCCTATCGTTCGGATCAGGGACATTGGTAGTCTGATCCGTCATCTCTGTCATGGTTTTTCCGGCATCCGTAATGATTTCCTGTTTTTTCAGCAACAGCTGCGTCCGAAACAGTTCGAGTTGCTCTTTATCCATTAGAACTCTCCTTCATGCACTTAACTCTTAGAAAATAATACTAATTCCTTCGAAATCAATCCCCCCGAAGGTATGTACCGCTTTTACCGCCAGTTTTTTTCAGAAGACGAATATTGCCGATAACCATCGACTTATCAACCGCTTTACACATATCATAAACAGTCAGAACGGCGATGGAAACTGCTGTAAGCGCTTCCATTTCCACTCCGGTTTTGCCATTTATTGCAACCGTTGCAAAGATATCGATCGACGCATCTTCATCTCGAAGCTGAAAAGTAATATCAGCTTTGCTAATCATAAGCGGGTGTGCCAGAGGAATCAGGTCATCCACCTTCTTTGCCGCCATGATGCCGGCAACTCTTGCAATCCCTAAAACGTCGCCCTTGGCCATCGATCCACTTTTCACTAAATCAAAGGCCTGCCGGGACATACTGATATTCCCGGCAGCCTCAGCAATACGCAAGGTTTCTATCTTACCGCTGACATCAACCATCCTGGCATTGCCTTCTGAATCAAAATGGGTGAAGGTCTCTTTATTGTTATCTACCATCGTAAACCGTTGTTATCCCGCAAAGGCATAGGTTTCGCTTGAGCAGACATGCTGCTCAATTCAGCTTCAAACATCAACTCTTGCCACGAACTTCATTGAGCAATCTTTTGAAAAAGCCCTCTTCTTCCTGATGCTGGCCATGCTTTGTGCAGAGTGTGTCAAACTCCCGCAGAACCTTTTTCTGCTCCTCGCATAAGTTGGTTGGAGTCATAACCTGAAGCTCTACGACCATGTCGCCTCTTGCTCTCCCACGCAGGCTGGGAACCCCTTCGTTACGGAGGGTAAAGAGTTCTCCGGATTGGCTACCTGCAGGAATCTCAAGGCTCTTCTTCCCATGAACTGTCGGTACTTCCACCGTTGTTCCAAGTGCTGCCTTAGCCATAGAAACCGGAAACCGGCAATAAATGGTATCACCTTCCCGCTTAAAAAATTCATGATCGCTAACATGAACAACAACATACAAATCGCCTGATTGTCCGCCGCGACGCCCACCTTCACCCTCTCCCCGGAGGCGCATCCTGGCACCCGAATCAACCCCGGCAGGTATCTTCAAAGCTACTTTCTTTGTTTTTTCTACCAGCCCGCTACCATGGCAATCATTGCACGGGTTGGTAACAATGGCCCCCTCACCGTGACACTGCGGGCAGGTGGAGCTCATCTGAAAAAATCCCTGCGAGCGTACTACCTGCCCTCGGCCATTACAACTTGGGCAGGTCTGTTTTTGGTACCCAGGCCTACTCCCCGATCCTTCACAGGTCCAGCAGGTATCTCGCCGTGTCAACTGTACTTCTTTGGAAACACCGTGCACGGCCTCCATAAAAGAGATCTCTACATCGTAACGGAGGTCGTTTCCCGGAATAGGCCCATCTCTCCGAACGCCGGCACGACTGCCGCTACCGAAGCCAAACAGATCGCCAAATATATCTCCAAAGCTTGAGAAAATATCATCGGCGCTTCCGGGGCCACGATACCCGCTGTTTTTTAATCCATCGTGGCCATAAGTGTCATAAATTTTCCTCTTTTTCTCGTCACTCAGCACCTCGTAAGCCTCAGTGCAGGATTTGAATTTTTCTTCAGCCTCTTTATCATCAGGATTGCGGTCCGGATGATATTTCATAGCAAGCTTTCGATACGCCTTTTTTATATCACCGGCGGAGGCAGTTCTACTTACTGACAAGATCTCGTAATAATCGTTACTCATAGTTATTAGGCAGCGCTTGTATTATCACGAATTATCTGATGAGAGCTCATTCTCGGTTTCAGTGTTTTTGGAGTTTTCTTTTCCTTCCGGAAAACTATCGATATTAGCGAAAGTAACCTTCGATGCAGCGATCTCCCGAAGGGTCATAACGATTTCTTTGTTCTTGCCTTCGACAAGAAACGGTTCACCTTGTCGATGTTGTTTCACTCTTTGCACAGTAAGATGAATCAACTTGAATCGATTTTGTTTTCCTACTGCTTCCAAACAATCTTCACAGGTAATTCGTGCCATCAATAACCTCGTTAATGTTCTTTTATGATATTATGCAGAGTATATGATCTGTACCTTGACCACTTTGAGGTCATTTTTTGTCAAAAGGATTCCGCAACAGCAGGGTTTCGACCCGGTCTGGTCCTACCGACACAATATCTGCCGGAATACCGGTGAATTCCTCAATACGCTTGATATATTTCTTGGCCTGAACAGGCAATTCATCGTATTCCCGTACTTTTTCAATGTCATCCAGCCAACCCTCAAGACTCTCGTAAACAGGTGTAAGTTGGCTTGCCTGGGTTATGTTCGCTGGCATAGCAGACATTTTCTGGCCGTTATAATCATACGAAGTAGCGAACTTGATTGTCTTTTGGCCACTGAGCACATCAAGTTTTGTTATCGCTAACCCCGTTAATCCATTCAACCTTGTGGCATCGTTGACAACAACCCCATCCAGCCATCCACACCTGCGCCGCCTGCCGGTTGTTGCACCGAACTCATGGCCCTTCTCTTGTAGATAATTCCCGGTTTCATCAAACAGTTCAGTGGGAAACGGCCCAGCGCCAACACGGGTGGTATATGCCTTCATGATGCCGACAACCGCATCAATATGCACCGGTCCGAACCCTGCACCATTGCAAGCGTTGCCGGCAATAGTATTCGACGACGTCACATAGGGATATGTGCCATGGTCGATATCCAGATGGGTACCTTGAGCTCCCTCAAAAAGAATATTCTTGTTACTTTTTCTGGCCTTGTCCAGCTCGACAGACACATTGCCAAAATATGGTGATAATTTTTCGGCATATTCCTTATATGATCGATAGATATGCTCAAGATCGATCGGTGCACAGTTGTATTTTTTTGTAAGAAGAAAATTTTTCTCTTCAACTACAGCTTTTAGCTTCTCTCTAAAGGTGGCATCGTCCAGCAAATCTCCAGCCTTTATTCCTACTCTGCCGACCTTATCCATATAACACGGCCCAATTCCCCGGCCGGTTGTTCCTATCTTCTTCTCCGAGGTAAGAGCTGCCTCCCCAGCTTGGTCGAGACTGGCGTGGTATGGCATAATGAGATGGGCCCGTTCACTGATCATGAGGCGATCGGGGCCAACTGCAAGCCCCTGTTCCTGAAGCTTGTTCATCTCGGTGATCAAGACGGCAGGATCAATAATGACTCCGTTGCCTATCATACATTTCTTGTCTTGGTAAAGTATCCCTGAGGGGATAATGTGAAAGATAAATTTCTTGCCTTCGACGACCAAGGTATGGCCGGCATTATTGCCCCCCTGGAAACGAACAACGTAATCGGCATAGCGGGTCAATAAATCGACAATCTTCCCCTTCCCTTCATCTCCCCATTGAGTTCCAACCACCACCACACTGGACATCTACTTTCTCCTCTCAGAGATTAATGAACATACGTCGTGAAAGGGAGCGTTGAGACTTTCAGTTCACGACAAATCCGCGCAAGACAAAGTTGATAAATATATTAAAGTTACTCATCAATGTCAACACATTTTAACACAAGCTAGGATCTCCTTAGCAGTACTTATTACTGCATTATCAGCATGTTAGATTCAGTAGACGGAGACTCCATGAGACTTGTGTCAATCCTCAAGCATTGACACACCAAGGCAAATACCGTACATTTGTCGCGCAGTCGAGCTGGTTTAATACTCGATTCTTACTGACTCTGAACTGGATGAGGTGATTTTCGCCCTTGCTTTATCCGGCAATGATGACACACGATTGACGGCCACGATAGCAAAACATGTCAATGGCTCTCATCACTTTGAGGTTCTCGTTATGTTTGGCATAGGTCTGCCCGAAATGCTCCTTATCATGGCTTTGGCGCTCATCGTCATCGGGCCGGACAAACTCCCCGACCTTGCAAGATCTTTGGCCAAAGGGCTCATGGATTTGAAAAAGACCGCAGAAAGTCTGAAAACCTCTTTTGCCGAGGAGGGAAATCCTTTGAGCGATATCCGTCCCGAGTTGGAAGAAGCGGCAAACTCACTCAAAAATAACCTCATTGATGTGACACCCGGTGGAGTACTTGATCTCCCCTCATCTACGGGTGATACATCACCAGCCGATATGGCAGCCGAAGCGTACCAGGAGCTTCTAAAACAGACTGGTCGCACGCCTCAACACAATGGTGGCACACCTGAAAGCAGCGTTCAAATGGAAAACCTAGTATCAGATTTGCCTGATCCTAAAGATATCTCTCCGCCCGATCAGACTGTAAAAACAGGCAACTAGCCTCCACACAAACAATGGCAAATTATAACCTGCAAAGCTCAATTCCAGCTCTCGAAAGAAGCCTTGAACTGTTTCGCCCACATCACTTGGAATTCAGGCGTCGGCTTATCAAGATCGCGCTGGCAATTGTCAGCTGCACCATTGTGGCGTATATATTTGTCGAAAAAATTGCCGCTTTCTGTATTGCCCCCCTTTTTGCCGCAAGTCCATTGGTTTACCGGCTCGTTTACACACATCTTCCCGATGCCTTTATCGCCTACATCAAACTCGCCTTCCTTGTAGGGTTAATAACCAGTATGCCCATAGGCCTTTACCAACTTTGGCTTTTTATTGCTCCAGGGCTTAAAAAAAATGAAAAAAGACTGGCGGTTACTGTAGTATTTTGGGCTATGCTGCTTTTCACCGGCGGGGCCTGTTTTGCCTTTTTTGTGGTGTTGCCCAAGATGCTCGTGTACTTCATGAGCTACGCCAATGAGAACCTTGAGCCCCTGCCGAAACTCAGCCTGTACCTTACATTCGTAGCCAGAACCATTCTTGCCTTTGGCATCTCATTTCAAATACCATTCTTAATGGTTATGTCCGGGAAGGCCAACCTTGTTCGCCCCAGCTACTTCAAACAAAAACGGACCTATTTTTATATTGCCATTATCATCCTATCCTTCCTCCTCACTGCAGGAGATTTCATGGCCACGGCCCTCCTCGCTATTCCTCTTTTCATGCTTTACGAAGGAGGTGTTTTTTTAACCACCCTCTTCACCCGTAAAAAGACCCCAGCCGAAAAAACGGAATAGCTGCTTACAGTGTGACGATTCTCAATGCCGGGCATTTCCCCATGTTCAAGAGCCGGCCACCGCGGATCACCTCTCTGGTTGGGACTAACCGATCTCCTGTTTAAGCAGACAACAAGATATCTTGTACAGTGGCCTGCCCTGTGCGTCGTATTCGATATTATCTGACTGAAGCAATTTATTCATGACACAACCCTCGACAATATCGAGGCGAAAGAATTTGTCTTCCGTTAAGCCTTCATTCTTTATGAGACGATTGTCTTCGATCCTAAAGGTATTAATCGGATAATCTTCACACAAAGGACACTGATAAACCCGGCCATTAGGGAAGATAAAGAAATTTTCCGCGACATTCCCAGCGCATTCGAACTTCTCATTCGTGCCAAGAAAAACCTGCGGATAGGTGACATGAATGCCTTGATCAGCGGCACGGCGCGCGACCTCAGGGACGATTGCAAGCCATTGATCACGACCTACCTGCAGGGTTTGGTCACTTTCGCTTTGCGCCGAATTGCCGCGCATGCCTATTACCTGAATAAAGAACTTCTTCACTTTCAAAGCACCAAGAAGCGGTACCATTGCCTCCAGTGCATTTAGATTCTTTCTGCTTACTGTATAGATAACGCTGACATTAAAGCCTTTGGCAACCGCCTTCCGGATATTGGCGACACACACATCAAAAACCCCATTGCCGCGCAGGGCGTCGTTGGTAGCTGCATCCGGACCATCAAGACTAAAACTCAAGAAATCAAGAAGGTCAGGTGAGGTTTTCTCCAGGAAATCGTGAAACAAGTAGCCATTCGAATCGACGGTCACAAAATATCCGAGTTCTTTTGCTCTTTTTATGGCTTGGGGAAGCCCTTGATGGAGAGTTGGTTCACCTCCTAAAAAAATGAGATTTCCCTTTTTCTCCGGGTCGGCAAACAAGGTCATCCACCTGTCGATCTGCTCCCCGGACAATGTCTCCACACCATGCTGAGCTTTATTTATGTAGCAATGGCGACAGGACAGATTGCATGCGGTAAGGATATGAAAAAACACATTCCTTTCGCCAGGTTTAAACTCAACGGTTCGAGCGATGTTTTTCATCAGCTATTCTCAATCATTCGAGGTTGAAGAAACAATTTCAACATTTAGGCATGCTGCAAGGTATAGGTAGCCAGTAGCGTATCTTGAAGATACCGACAACCAGGGGAGGAAAAAAATTCCTTAAAAAGTGCCATACTCTCTTCCCGTAAAACTGCTCCGATAATAGTTGGCTGCATGTCGCGGTATAAGGGGGAAAGTGATGTCAAGGGCAGGTTCGTTCCACCGCCCATGGCATCCTCGTAACCGTAAACGAATCTTCTCACCCCATTCACCAATAGGGTTGAAAAGCACATGAGACAAGGCTCCATGGTCGAGTATATCGTCACCTCGCCCATGTCCTTGACCTTACCACTAATAATACAGTCCCGAAGGGCCGTAATCTCCGCATGATCGATTTCATTCACTCTACCGTTGGTGTTGCTACGCCTGCCTGTCGCAACGATCCTGCCATCAAGTTCAATCACACATCCAACAGGGAAATCACCTGCCTTCAAAGCCTCGCGTGCTTGCTGTAAGGCCGATTGCATAAATTGTTCATGTGTTGTCATAAAGGTTCGTTCCCAAAGAACTTCTCAAGAAAAGGTCACAACTTTCTGCCAAACCGCAATGCCCCAGGAAAAATTGTCGTCAAGGTATGTTCCTGAACCAAGTCCTGCGATTGCTCCACAAAAGGCACATACATCAGCCGGCAACATGGATTTCTAATGGTCATTTTCGGCAATAGCGGCAACCTTTTAGTCTTATTCAGGGTTGTAGAAGCAAGAACTGTCTTGATTGATTGCTCTGCTTCCTTTTGTGGGAGATTTACCGGATACCTGTTCTCAATCCAACCGTCACGTGCCTTTGGCAGCCGCCGCTGGGAAACCGTCATGTGTGAGGCTATCTGTAAAAACATCTTGGGATTGATCTTGAAAGCTGGAATGACAAAAGAAAGGGGCATTGCATCAAAGCGGCTGTCAACAACCATTGGCTGGTTGGTAAAACGCAGATAATCGCCAAAACTTTGCAATGCCGGTTCTTCGGTAGTAAAAGCTATCTGCCAAAAAGGCAGGTAGTGCGCTGCCGGATCATCTGATTGTATCACCTGCCAAGGCAGAGGTTGAAAGGTAGTACCATTCTCCTGCCAAAGCGATTCACAGTTCTGGCAATGAAGCACAAGGCTATCAGGCTCGCCATTCAGAAGCCCACTGCACCTTGGGCAAATCGTCGAAATGAATTGCGGCTCCCATGCAACCTTGCTGGGACTGATGTGGCCTCTGTGTCTTGTCAATAAGCTCTCAGGTCCTAGAGGTTCGTTTACAATTGCATCGTAGAGTCTTTCTTCGTGGAGATAGCAGGGCAGATAAATGCGGCTGAGCGTTTCTCCTATGAATACCCGATGATAAAATGTCTTGTTACCTTTCCCTGAAAAAACCTCGGTAATCATTCCTGCATGGGTAAATGCCGCTTCAGTAGGTACCGATTGCTTGACAAAGGCCCCCTGAAACCGTGCGACCACAGGTTGAAGCCTCATTGCCTGAGGTCGCAGACCAAGGGAAACCGGCAATTTTTCTTCATCAATGCCAATGCGAGTGGTATCGACAATCTTATGATCGACTTCCTTTTCTCGAATATAAAAAATAGCTCCTTTAAAACGAAGATAAGGGATATAAAAAAGCTGATCAAATGAGATGTATCCGGGAAGTTTACTGGGTAAAATATACCTCCCCGCACCACTTTCAAGCCGATAGTTCCCGACATCGCAGTATTCACAGCGAATGAACCTGTCGTTTTCAAAGAGGCTTATTGATCCTCCGCAGGATGGACAGTTTTGTTGAATTGTCAGATCCACGACACTTAGCCCAATTTAATACCGCAATCATTGCAGAAGATCGCATTTTCGAGGTTTTCCATGCGGCATTGCGGGCAAATTCTCGGAGATTTCTTTTGATCGGTTGCTTGTCCGCATTGGGAACAAAATTTTGCTTTCGGAGTCAGATTTTTACCGCAATTGGAGCATCGAACCAAGCGTATCAATTGATGGCCGCAAAGCGGGCAAAATCGGGAAGTTCCTGGAATCATGCTGTGACAGTCGGGGCAGTTAACCGTATCGATATGTGGGCTTTGACTGCTAACCGGAGCACTCTCTTGTGTCTGCCGCAAACCAAAAATACTCGGCATCATCAAGCCTAATCCCATTCCAAGCCCCGCCCCTGCTTCTCCCTGATTTTCAGCGGCCTTCTCCATGGCCATGGCGGTTTTCATCTGTAAAAGCTTATCCATATCTTTAATAAGCCCAAGGCGACTTCTGTCGTCTATGGCGTTTTGCACTTCATCCGGTGGAGTTATTGAGGTGATATACAGATGGCTAAGCCGGAGGCCAAAATTGTCGAAGTCTTCAGCAAGTCGTTTCTGCAATTCATCGGAGAGTTGATCAAATTTACCAGGTAAATCTAAGATTGAGTCGAGGGTCTGCCCCAAATAATCATTAAATCTGGAAACAATCATCATTTTCAGATACCCGGAAATGCCGTCGGTATCCATCTTGCCCATTGTTCCAACAAGAGAGTTGATAAATAGGACCGGTTGTACCACTTGGATGGTGTACATGCCATTGGCACGAATACGGATAAGTCCTAATTCTTTGTCTCGAAAGGCCACAGGATTTTGAGTGCCCCACTTGAGGTTCGTAAAGTACTTGAGGTTCACCATATATATTTCAGCCCTGAGCGGGCTATTCCCGCGCCAAGGGATAGAAAGAATCTTGGTGAGCAAGGGTAAGTTGGCTGTTTTCAGGGTGAATCTGCCGGGGCCAAAGCAATCACACGCTTTCCCCTGGTAAAACAGGACCGCTGCCTGGCTTTCGCGAACTGTCAATTGAGCGCCAAATTTAATCTCTCCAGAACCGTTCTCGGGTAAGCGATGGACAAGCTCTTTACCGCTTTCATCAAACCACTCAATGTTTTCTAAAAATATGCCACCTTCAAATTGGTTCATGGAGTCTCCTTTTTTGCTTTGGCAAAACTTGCTTCATAGGTAAAAGAATTTATAGTGTGGCTGCAATCATAGCACAACTTCAACCAATCTTCTGCTGGAGAAAACACATCATGGAGTTTAAGGATCTCTGGGATTTAGAAAGCGCAATGGAAGTTCTATCGCATAAAACGGTTGATGGAAAGGTCTGGGTGGAAGCCGTGGAATGGCTCATACTCTATGGTCCACCGGAAATACGGCAATTGCTGCTTGACGCTTCAACCCTTGCGACCAACACTTCATTTCCAGACCTACGGCCAAGTCATTTCACTACAGATGGCCAACCCTGCTACGATATTCGGGATTTGGCAAAGTCACTGAATATTTTAGAGGAAGAGGTAAGAAAACTCCTCAAAGAAAAGGATACGGCAATCCAAGGCATGTTTATTACCGGCTCAAGTGGCAACGAAACGGTACATTGAACAACAAAAACGGGCAAAAATGGACACAAGGAACCGCTGCGACAGAAAATCTATCAACAATAATGATATTTTTCACCCTAGAGCTCGTAGAGCTTCTGGTCATGCAAAGGCTGCTGGCTATTACGAGAAACTTTCTTTTTAATAAAGTCTAAGCTCAAACTGTTCTTGCTGAAAAGATCACCCATTTCTCTTTCTACCTGTTCAGGATCTTCACCAGCCTCCATTCGCGAAAGGGCCTCATCGATTGAACCACCGAGATTTATGCCTGTTTTTGAGGTGAATTTTCGCATAAGAGCCGCCATCTGCTTGGGGTCCTGCTCATTCACATGCTCAGCCTCCCGCATCAATGATTCAAAGGCTCTTTCCATCTTTGTTTCATCAATCCCGGCAAGAGGCTCAGTTTCGTTCTCTTTTGCCTTGCCTATGGTTGCAAATGTTGAAATACGTTTGGCTAAATCTTTTTGCCCACACCGCGGGCAATCAGGTTTCTTGTCGGTATTTACCCGAGACGAATAGAAGTTAAAGATTACATTACAAGAGCTGCAGAAAAACTCATAAATCGGCATAGTAACTCCGAAATGACGGGAGATGGCACTCCATTTCCTTAAGCGTTATCAAAAATCATCGATAATAATTTCAAAGCATTCAACCAAGAACCTGTTTGACCAATTCTTCGTCAATATCGGCGACAATACAGGTTTTGCCGATCTCAGTTGGAAGTACATAATGCACTCTTCCTCCGACGGTTTTTTTATCCGTCAAAAGGTATTTTTTAATTCTCTCTCTGTCAAGCATCCTTGGGACCTCAATGGGCATCCCGTAGTCGACGAGTATCTCTATAATTTTCTCTGTGGTTTCATGCTGTAAATAGCCGGCAAGCTCTGCTAATTTTGCAGCGGCAGCCATCCCGATAGACACTGCATATCCATGATTTATACGATAATCAGACGCTCCCTCAACTGCATGGCCGATGGTATGGCCATAATTAAGAATTCGTCGGATCCCCCCTTCTCTTTCATCTTGTGAAACAACCTCAGACTTTATCTTGCAACAAGTATGCACCATTGCACTGATGACCTCTTCATCAAGCCGGAGTATTTTTTCTCTGTTATCACAAAGAAATTGGAAAAAATCAGCATCCCAAATCACGCCATATTTTATTACCTCGGCAAGCCCACCTAGCAGCTCGTCTCGAGGGAGTGTCTTGAGGAGTTGAATGTCAATATAAACCGCCTGAGGCTGGTAAAATGCTCCCACTAAATTTTTCCCCTCTGGGATATCGACACCGGTCTTACCGCCAACAGAGCTATCTACCTGCGCCAAAAGTGTTGTTGGTATTTGAATGAATGGGATTCCGCGCATATATGCAGAGGCAAGAAATCCTGTAATATCACCTGACACACCTCCACCAAAACCAATTAAGGCATCCTTACGATCAAAACCGGACTTGGCCAAACGGCCTGCAAGGTTGCCGATGGTTTGCAGGGTCTTATTTGCTTCACCATGAGGGAAGGAGAAATGTTCGGTTTGAATACCTGCTTTATAAAGACTCGCCATCAATGCATCACCGTAAAGAGATGACACCAGGTCATCAGCGATAACGGCATACCGGTTGGCTATTGCTTTCATAGCTAAATCCTCGCCAACCTTAGGAAGATTTCCACTCCCTATAGTGATTGGATAACTTCTCTCGCCAAGACCTACTTGTAAAACCGACATACACACCTCAACCGATAAAACAACGTGTACAAAGAATCGGCATAAAGCCCCTACAAAAAAAAAGGAGATACCGTCAAAGACGGTATCTCCCGGTGCTACTTAATTGAAGTCAAAAGTTACATTGCTGCGCCAGAAGCTGCACCTTGCATTTTTACTTCGACTTTCTCGGTCAAACCCTCATAGTACTTACGGAGATGAACCAGAACCTCATCGCGACCAAAATGGTCAACAACCTCTGCGCCATCAGAAAGGGCTTTACGCAATTTGGTGCCTGAAAGGATAACGCGGCTTTCTTTGGTGTGATTACAAGTACGGAGAGAAGCCATACCGTCACACTTATGGCAGTAGAAAGTCCAGTCAATTTTCATCGGCTTGCAGAGAAGGTCTTTTTTGGGATCGCCGGTTTTCGGAATACGATCAAAAATGGTCTGAGCCTCGAAGAGACCGTAGAAATCACCAACGCCAGCATGATCACGACCAATCAACATATTGTTAACGCCGTAGTTCTGACGGAAGGTTGCATGGAGCAGGCCTTCGCGGGGACCGGCATAACGCATATCCAATGGGTAACCAGCGGAAATAACGTGTTGTTTAACGAAGTAGTTCTCGATCAGGATGTCGATAGCCTTAACACGTACCGGAGCAGGAATGTCACCGGCCTTGAGGTTACCGATCAGAGAATGGATCAGTACACCGTCACATACCTCGATGGCGATCTTAGCAAGGAACTCATGGGAACGATGCATCGGGTTACGGAGCTGCAGAGCAGCAACGTTTGCCCATCCACGCTCTTCAAACATTGCGCGGGTTTGAGCAGGGGTAAGATACACGCCTGGATACTCTTTAGGATATTCGCCCTGGGAAAGTACTTTTACTGGACCAGCGAGGTTGACATCTTTCTGAGCGAAAACCATGATAACGCCAGGATGATCTTTCGGGGCGATCTCCCAGAATTTGTCACCAACAGATTCCTCACCTTCACCTTTAAATACCTTCTCACATTCCCAACGCTTGTCAGCTTCGGTCATCTCAAATTTCTCAGTGACCTTCATGGTAGCATAGGTCTCGCCTTTGCGAACCAAAGCAATTTCTTGACCAACAGCGATTTCGGCTGCATCAGCGGTGGTTACGTCAAGGGTGATGGGTACCGGCCAGAAGGTACCATCTGCCAGCTGGAAATTTTCACAAACGCCTTTCCAATCAGCTTTGGTCATGAAACCGGACAGTGGAGAAAAACCGCCAATTCCCATCATGATCAGATCGCCTTTAGCACGAGCAGAGATCTCGATCTGCTTGAGGCCAGCTGCTTTTTTGAGTTCTGCATCACGAGCAGCGCCTTCAAGTAAAGCACAAACAAGACCTTTTCCACCATGAGGTGCAACTAATTTAGACATAGAGTTCCTCTTCTTTTTAAGGGTTTATAATTACTAAACTTCAAGCTACGCAAACCTATGCACAGCATACTGAACGGTTATTCATTTACAGGCCAATATATATATAAATTATCACCCAAAAGTCAAGAGAAAATCGCTTTACCGGCTCTGTTTCAAATTTCATTGAGGATTGAAATGTAGAAACAGCGAGGGCTCCATTCCGGTTTGGATGGAGCCCTTACACTAACGCACGACCTATCAGCTTTATGAATCTAGTTTTTCCAAACTCCACCTTGTAAGGTTGGGAGATCTTCCTGTTCGGACTCATCGGCGGAAAGATTTTTTGCCTTTTTCCTGCTTAGTAGCTTGATTTTGCTCGCGCGAATACTCTCAGAGGAGATTTCTTTCCCTTCTACCAAGACACGATCTCCTTTCTTGAAAAGATTAACCGACATCCTTTGCCCAGTGCCGTCGAGAAATTCTGTGTCCCAAATTTTTGTATTATCTTGAAGGGTAAAAGGCAGAATAACGGATTTCTCGGCAATAACCATCATATTGTTGTCTAAATCTATCTCCATGATAGCTGCGCGGAATTCATTGGTTGCGGAACTCATTGTATCATTAGACTGATCTTCCGAATAAGCAAGACTTGCCCAAGTGAATGCCAACGAACAAACAATAGTGAGAAAAACAACCTTAATGTTTGAGTAAAGACCTTTTTTATTAATCATGGGAATCCTCTCCACTATAAATTTAGGACAGTTAGCGATTCAATAATCTCCAGTAGTCTCTCACCAGAGGCTCACTAGGAGCAGTCTCAAAAATCTCGAGACCAACATTGATTATCGGATTAATTTGATTTTCATGTAGAGCCAATACAACAGTAGGAGGAATTCCTTTTCCCTTTAGATCTGTGGAACGGTCTTCTTTTACCGGCACATTGTCTGGTCCAGCGTTATTAAAATTTGAGAATACAGCCTCACCGAATCTTGCGCCTAACGCATAGAATTTTCCTTTCCCTCTGGCACCAGGATTGTCGCAGGGATCACCGCTATTTCCAGCGGTTGCCTGCTCGGGAATATATGTCGTAAAATAAACAACGCCAGCATAAATGACAGGGGATGAAACAATCTTTTCACCAGTTTGACTACCATCAGCCTCAACAAATCGAAGGAACCAACCCTTATTCCTTGCATGGTTAATAGCATCAATAACATAATTTTTGAAAAGCATTTGTTTATTGATATCAGACTCTTGGTTCTGATAAAGATTATCCGTAATATCGAGGATAAAATTTTTTGTGGTTGATGATGCGACAATCTTCCCATCTAAATCTCGATCTACAATGACAGTGTTATCAGCTTTTGACTTAATCTTCCCAAGATCAAGAACGTCAATATATGCTTTGACTATCTCAGGGTTTATACTCTCGTCTATAGAGGCCGTGTCAACATTATCATTCCATTGCCAATTATTCTTAATGGCATAAAATTCATTAAGCACTGTGATGTCTTCTGGATGTTCTCGATCCCCAGTTCCATAAAACACATAGTCCCCGACTCTCTTTGTTGTTTGCACAACATCTGCAACAGGATCAATTTCACCAGCCGGATAGGTAAAACTCACCGGGAAATATACATTCACAATATTTGGTGGGTAAAAGATCTTTTTCCCTGGAGAGGAAAACAACTTCAGTTTCTGTCCCCAATCTCCATCCTCCTTTCCATCATATCCACCCAAAAGAGAGTCCTTGGTTTTGTCGAGATTGCGATGGAAAATATCATCCCTGAAAGCAAACATATTGCCATTCATATCACCAGCATAAATTCTTGTGGTAGTTCGGGTTTGGGGATTCTCAAACGGTGCAACCGCCACAATAGAGTGGGTCATACTCGCAAAATTATCAACATTGAAGTTGATGTTGCTCTGCAAAAGGCCGGTCAAGGCATCAATTGCATAAATTGCCCGTCCTTCATCATCAGTTGCCGCGGGAGTTGCATTATCCTGGTTGGTGTCATATCCTCCAGCCATAACAAACACATCCTTGGTTTTATATGTTGTTCCATCCATATAGCCGATTGTGACTGGTTTCGGTTCTCCCCAAGACAAACCAAGAACTTTATTCCCGCCCCCAAGGATATCATTTTTAATTTGATATTTTAACAAAGGAGTATTGTAATCACTGATATCAAGGGCTGTGTAAACAGTCCCTCCCCGGCGTTCACCGAAAATGGTGATCTTTTTTTTCGCAGTATTCTTGTTGTTATCATGATCGTATGAGTATAAAACTGGAGAGTTATCAACGTAATATTGCAAACTTGTTGCACCAGGCAACTGATTTATATCACCGAGTAGATCTGGTGGAATAAATCCCCATTTTTCGCTGCCATCATTATCATCGATAGCATGCAACATACCGCCATTTCCACCTATGTAGATCATGGAATGGTCATCAGTGCCATCTCCATTGTCATCATAGTGAACAACTAATGGTTGGGAATGGAGAAAACTCCCATAGGGCCATTCACTATCATTGTCATGCCTGATGTCACCAATCACCTGTGAGGTAAGCCCGGGATTAATCGCTGCAAGAGCAGTGTTGCCAGGAGAAAAACTGTTTGTCGAATCAGTTAAATTATTGGAAGAACCTGTATAGGTATATATTTTGCGAACAAATCCAGCCTCCAAATCATCGAACAATTTTCCCCCACTACCACCCTTCTGAATAGCAGGCCCATCGGCTGAACTGCTCCAATAAGACACTGCATTCCCCTGTAATACCCCTCCACTAACAGCTTCATTACCATATTTATCAACGATAACCCCTTGATTGGTAATCCCGTATTTTTTAACATTACCAACCCAATTTTTGTTGTTTTTTGGCTGAAAGAGCCCGTAATAAATAAAATTGCCGGCAAAAATCTTGTTTGCACGACTAATTGGCACCGCGGCTGCGGTAAAACTCTCACTGTCACCCTGAATATCAGTGATAATGTTATTAAGAGCTTCACTGAGGGTAGATGTATCATCGGCAGTATAGTATTTACCACCACCATTGGTTGCGGCATTTTGCAAAAGAGCAAGTTGTTGTTTAAAACCAATCGTGTATGTCGTAACCGTCTGATCCTCAAAATCGCCAGGCTGTCCTTTCTTCAGCAACTCACTGGCAGAAGGATTTGATCCGGTTTTCAGGAGATCGTTATGGGCAAGAAAATACGCCACGTCATCCAAGTAATCGTGAGCTCCATCCTTTCCAGCAGCAGGAATTTTTATACTATTGATATACTGATTATCTTTCAACTTGGGGTTATAATCCTGAGTTGGAGCCCCATCAGTCATAAATATTATATAACTTTTTTGGCATCGATACTGTATCGGTGAATCGCTGCTATAATCCCGACAACCAGTGCCACTCGCAGCACACGTCGAAAGGAATTTGCCAAACGGAAAACCAGTACCAATGGTGCCGCCATTATACCAACTCGTTTGTCCCGCAAAATAGCGCCCTGCTTCGGCCATTGTTTCGCCAAGAGGAGTGTATGTGCTGGCTTGCATGCCGCCAATTGCACCGAAATTTGCTGATTGATCGCTGTTGGTAAATACTGTAGTAGCAGGGTCAAAACTACCTATCAAGTCGGTTGTGCTGGCGCCACATCCGGCAATAATGTAGCCTCCTTCATGACATTTATCTCCAGCAGCTAACTCGGTATTACAATTTGCCGCACCATAATAACTAGATGGCGTCTTTGCGTTAAATTTCATCAGCCCGAAACGAACCTTATCGGCGTTGTCATATATCAACTTGGCAATAACCTTTTTAGCCACCTCTATACGAGATTTATTTGCACCCAAGTCCTGGTCATCGAAATTCTGGAAATTCCCCAACCTTAATGTTCTTTGTCTCGTCCCACCACAAGTCACGACACCTGTCGTACTATTGACTTGAATATTGCCAATCCAATATCCATCTGATAATAAAGCTGTCTTTGCAGCAGCACATTGCCACTTGGCATCACTATCCAAATTTGCAAAATAAAGGGTATTAAAATTACCATCTCTTTCTCTGTATACATTGTACCTGGGTCTCCCACCTGCATACGAGTAGTCTGTCTGCCAATCGTATATATCGCCGGGTACGTCCTCAGTCCCCATGCTCCCTGAGTTGTCAAATATAATGAGTACATTTGGTTTCACACTTATATTTGAAACACCGTAAATGTCCGTATCGTCGGCCCAAGCGGGTCGTACCATGCACATCAAAAGCAAAACTATTAAGCTAATTTTTTTCATGCCACACGCTCCTGTATCCTGGGGATACTTCTGATAACAAACGTCCTTATTATCCGTATCACTTAATAATCTTTTATGAATATTCTTATTATTTTTTTACAGGAATTGGTCTTGCAACCCCTTCTTGTACTATAGCAGTACGGTCATTTACCACTGCGTAACTTGTCACAACAAGGTGGCGGTATTCGGAATCTTGTTGCCCATCCCCTTTTCTTTGTGAAAAGTCCGCCTCTTCAATGAAGTTTGGCTTATCAATATGTAGCCGAGGTGGAAAATCGTTGGCTGGATGCTTCGCTGGATCTCCAGCAGCACCAAATCTGAGTAGATCGGACCACGTGGTAACTGGTGTTTTGGTCTCCTCATTTTTTCGGGCTCTGAATGAGCCCACTATCTGACCATTGGGAGCAATGCATTCACTCAAATCTTCAATGCCATTTGCATTTACATCCGTTATCGGAACAGTAGGAGGGAAGGTTACAGTATCACTCCCAGCTAGGAATGCAGTCGTCACCCAAGCTACTGTCCGAAATTTTGCTGTCGCTACACAGCTTTCTTGATTAAAGAAGTCTTCCTTTGCCACACGGTCATTTCCAGCAATCTGTAATTCAACAGTAGTGGTGTTTAAGGCGAAAGTACCAAACAGGATCAAAACCATCATAACTAATAAAGCAGTGACCAGAACAAAACCACTTTCATTGTTAATGACTCGAACCATGGGTAATTGCATCATTATCTTATTTCTCCTATTCTTCACGCTCTACGCATTGTCCTGTTAATAAGAAGGCTAACTTGTTTTATAACACCTCCTTCGGGCCAAACAACACACACCTCAAACCTCATACCTACTTGTTCACCACCTATTTCGGGGTACAATACTGGTGTACCATCCACATAAATAGTGTAATTACCACTTATCTCGACACTATCAGCTGTGATATTGGCACCACCTGCTCCAACTCCGGCGTATACAGTATTAATTGCGGCATTATTGCTTCTGGTTGCAACATCATCGGGGCTCATAGCCAAAATTTGTTCAACTTCATCGAGTGCTCTGGTAGAGGCGTCGGTGATATCATTGGCAAGCGAATTGCCCCTTATAGCACCTATTTGCATGCCAAATAAGGCTAGAATGCCAACAGTAAGGATCACCATTGCGAGCAACACTTCTAACAAAGTAAACCCTTCTTTATATCGCAAGGGCATAATTGTCGTTTGAGCAGTTTGTCTGCTCAACCCAGCTTTATTCGGTTTTAATTTCATAGATTTCCCGTTATGTTTCTGCACTCTAATCTTGTAACCAATAAGCGCCGACGAAAATTATCGTTATATGGGCCCCAGACATCACCGGATGCGGCAGTAAAAGTAGTACCGGCGTTCGTGAAATCTGGATCAGGCCGTCCAGATCTCGCTAAAATAGAGATGCCAACTGAGGTAATGGCACCTAAATCGTTCGTCTGCTGTCCATTGATATTAAAATATAGAAACTCAATACGTTCTATGTTTTCAGCAATGGCTTGATACCCTCCGGCTCCACCAACTTGCCTCCCAAGCGGTAAGGATACATCAGGATTACCATCGCCATCAGCATCTATATCAGGAGTACCATCTCTATCAACATCGCTGCCGGCAGCATCTGAGAAGCCAAAATCTATCATTTCTCCATCGTCGTTGAAATCCCTGTCGCCATTGGCATCTAAAGTAAAGCTCATCTGCCCTTTACCTGCTACCGTGATTCCCGTTAATGCCGGCTTTCCTACTGATTTATTCGGATCATACCCCGCCATTCTGATTTCTCCGGCCATTGTAAAAATCGCAGCTCGAATGTTTTGTTGCATTTCCGCGACCTGTTCCTGCGCCACATAAGTCCTTTGCTGGGAAACGTACGCCGTATAGATGGAAATCCCAACAATACTGGAAAGTGCCAATGCCAGAACCAGCTCGATTAGTGTAAAACCCCCAACTTCTGTTAAGCCTTGACAGGGTTTAAGACCTTCATTTATCACTCCCAGCACCTCCTTTATATTTTATCAGCGCATATCTTCTATTACGCTTAAATCATGACCACCATGTTTTTAAAAACGAACCACTATAATCTTTCCATCCTCACTGAACCGGCTGAAGTCATAGTTATACGATAAACTGTTGGAATACTGGTGGAACCAATATTGAGTGTTTTAACCGGAGGTATAACAGCGGGAACACCACCTGGCCAGAAGGCAAGACCACTGGTTCTAAAACCATCCCCAGCGAGGAAATCATTAGCGGCATTGCCATTAGCGGGAAAGGTAATGGTAGCATCCAGTTGGGTGTTGGTTATGACAGTATCACCATTGTTGCATACTTGATCGTTATTGGTGTCAATGAAGATTCTATAGCAGGGTCCAGCAGGAGCAGCACACCCCGGCCATCCCATGCAAACACCCGGCGGATTAATCGCTAAGATAGCATTATTATTACTTCTAATAGCCCTGGTCTTTGCCTGCTGCATATCAGACACAATACCTCTCACCGCTCCCTGCAAACGATACCCGGGCATGAAGGCATTGAGCACTGGAATTGCTATTGCAGAAATCACTGCAATCAATCCAATGACTATCATGACTTCCATTAGAGAGAAACCGCGAACGGAACAAAGCGGCACCAGGATTCTCTGTCTCAATAATTTTCTTGTACATACAAAAAATCTTTTCATATTGAAAAATCTCCCTAACCATCAATCAAACTCAATAACGGCAGGCCATTCGTCCAGCGAATGACACCTAGCAACTACCGCGCCATTTTCCCTAAACCGCTTTCCAAACAGCTTTTACCTTTATTTATCAAAAAGATACACATCAAACATGTAATGTTTACGTTTTCTTGTGGATCATTGCCAACCTCTAAAACATTAAATTTTTTTATAGTTGAGTGGGGGTGATTGACAACCTTCTTAATAGTACGTGGTAAAAAACCCTGACCTCCTTCGATAAAAAAATTCTGCAAAATTCAGGAAATGAGAAAATTGTAAGAACCGCCGTTTATATCCGAGGACAGAAGTTATGTTCGCCCGACAAGTGGTTCAATTCAACTTTATCGTTGCTTCCTATGAGCCTCGTTTTCTAACCAATTATTTAAATCGAAGAGGAAAATCATGATAAATTCAAAAGGGTTCACCCTTTCCGAGGTTTTGATGACTCTTGCCATAATGTCGGTTGTTTCAGCAATAGGTGCGCCAACCCTTCTAAATTTTTCACATCGAACCGAATTCAGAGCAGAGGCCGCGAATTTGGTTGGCTGGTTGAACTGCGCTAGAATCGAGGCCATAAAAACCAATTCAGACGTAGTAATTGAAGCAAACTCGAGCGGCTACAAAATATTTGTCGACAACAGCAGAATTCCCGGTCGAGCAAGTGATTGGTCAAAACAATCCGATGAAAAGCAGCTAACTCATTGTCAGATTAAAAACGGGCTAACTCTTTCGAGTAATTTTCCTAATAACAAGGCGAGGTTCAATGGCACGCCCGGGGTAAAAGCCGGTCGATTTATTCTTACAGATGCAGGCGGAAACAGGATAGATGTAGTTATCAATGCCGTCGGCAGAGTCCGGGTTGAACAAAAACAACAGCAACTACTGGCGAGCAATAAGTAACTACCAACAGAGCCGAAATACCATTATATATACCAGTCATCGACAAATATTATGGCTCGAGATTATAGTCTTTTATCTTACTTAGGAGTGATGGGTAGCTGATCTCTAGCAGTTCAGCTGCCTGCGTCTTGTTTCCTTTGGTCTGGGCTAATGCTTTATCAATCAGGTATTTTTCAACAAGCACCTTTCCCTCTTTAATGGAGACCGTTCTTGATAATAAATTCCCTGACTCGCGACGCTCCCTCGGGCTAATGTTCCCGGGTAGGCTCTCTGGCCCAATCCAACCATTTTCAGCATAAATCACTGCATGTTCCATAGCATTTCTTAATTCACGAACATTACCAGGCCATGGATAACTGCCCAGGACAGCAAGGGTGCCTTGGGTCATCCCTTTGATTGGAATATTCATTTTGCGACTTTCAATGGCCATGAAGGCATGTGCCAGGATAGGGATATCACCAAGACGGTCGCGCAATGGAGGCAATTTAAGCTCAACTATGTTTATTCGAAACAGCAGATCCTGACGAAACTGTCCTTGTGCAACTCCTTCTGAAAGATTTTTTGCCGTTGCGGCCAGGACTCGAACATCAATTTTTCGGCTTTTTCCCGAACCAAGAGGCCGAATTTCCCTCTCTTGCAAAACCCTGAGGAGCTTAACCTGTAGCGTCAGCGGTAATTCGCCAATTTCATCGAGCAGTAAGGTGCCGCCATTAGCCAGCTCAAACAAGCCTTTCCGGTCGGCGTCAGCGCCGGTAAACGACCCCTTCGTATAGCCAAAAAATTCGCTTTCCAGAAGACTTTCGGGTATTGCACCGCAGTTGATTGAAATAAATGGCCCTTTGTTTCTATAGCTTAGCTTGTGTATCCCCCTTGCAACAAGCTCTTTGCCCGTGCCGCTTTCTCCGGTGATCAATACCGTAGTATCATGACTTGCGACTCGCTTTGCCAGATTTAGGACTTCCTTTATCGACTGGCTCTCTCCAATAATGTCCGAGAAACCGAAATCCTTTTCAAGCTCCTGAACTTTGCAACGGAGGTTTTGGTTTTCCTTCTTCAGTTCCATCCGCTCTGCGGCTTTCTCTAGAATACAAAGTATTTCATCAAGCTTGAATGGCTTGATAATAAAATCATAAGCGCCTGATTTCATAGCCGACACGGCGGTATCAACAGTAGCAAAGGCCGACATCATGATAATAGTGGCCTCGATGTTGATATTCTTGGCTTCCTGTAAAAACTGTAAACCATCCATAACCGGCATTTTCAAATCGCAAAGAATAAAATCAAATGGCTTCTGCTTTGCCGCAACCAACCCCTCCTGCCCATTCGAGGCAGAAAAAATCTCATATCCTTCTTTGCTTAGAAATGCCGACAACATATCCAGCATGTTTTTTTCATCGTCAATAATCAGGACACTGTGTTTCATTGAGTTAATAGTCAGTAGCTATAGTTTTATACTCTTTCGGTGGCGTCATATGATGCTTCGTCCTGTAAAGGTAGTTCCAACTTTACCGCAACTCCGGAGGGTTCCACATTACTCAAACTAATTTTCCCGCCAAGTCTTTCCATAATAGTGTGGCAAACAAATAATCCTAGGCCGGTTCCTCTCCCAACTTCCTTTGTGGTAAAAAATGGATCGAAGATATCTTGGAGGTGCGCTTCGTCAATTCCCGCACCATTATCTTGTATAGTGACAATCAAGGCCGTCGCCATTGTGCCGGTTGGGGCATTGAATGTTTCGACAACAATCTCTCTTGAGACATATGGAAGTTCGGCCATCGCATCCACGGAGTTAAGGAAGCAATTAATCAGAACCTGCCGAAGAGCGTCAGTGTCTGCTACTATTTGATCCTGCTCGGCATGAAGCCTTGTGATTATACTGCATCCGGAAAACGATTTCTCCAGCTTGATAAAACCAATAACCTCATCAATGACGCCATTTACTGACAATGGCCCTGACGCCGAACGTATCGGCCCTGCAAAATCGAGAAGCTGTCTGATCAGTTTCTTTATCCTGTCTAGCTCCTGGTAGGCTTTGTCGGAATATTGCTTTTTTTCTTCACTGGACAAATCATCACGACTGAGTAAGCCCACATACCCCTGAATAATTGACAGCGGATTACCAATCTCATGGGCGAGTCCGGCTGACAAACGGCCTACCGAAGCCAACTTCTCGGAACGTACCACCAGGTCATTTTTATCCTTCAGGTCTTTATTGACTCCCTCCAACTCGCTGACAGTTTGCCGAAGCTTGCGATTATCACTTTCTATCCTATCCAACAAGACATTGAGGCTGGTCGATAACTTTCGAAAAGCATTTTCCTCATCACTGATCAAGAACAGAGATTGCTGGTCCGAACAATAGTTGTCGGCCTTCTCTACCAGTTTATCGAGAGGTCTAAAAAGGATGCGTTCCATCCTGAAATAGCCAAGCCCACAGATTATTGCGGTATTGACAATGAGATAGAAGAAAGCAATCAAAACATCCTGTTCATACCGCGCATAAATCGGCAGCAAGGACCTCTCTGCCGAGATAGTGCCAACTACCTGACCGGTTCTGCTGAGCAAAGGGACGGCTATCTGAGCGACCTCACTTCTTTGGAGGAAAACGTTCCAACTTGATCCGGCAAAACCGATTGCTGGTTTGCCACTGGTTCTTGCTTGTTTTGCTTTCTCAGACAATTCCTCAGGGAACAAACAAGGGAAAAGGCCGGTAGCCACATTTTCTTTTAATTCTACCCGCAAGCATGAGAATCCTTCAGTTTTTTCGTCATGCAAATCTTCGTAACTTGCCATCAACCGTTGACGTTCTTCGTCATTTCCTCCTCCATGATATGTGGCAAATCTGGAAAGTGCCTGCAGGGTAAAACTTGCCAGGCTCACGTCTTCTCGAACGGCAGAACGAACTCCAAGAAAAATGAAGATTACGCTTTGCAAGCACATGGCTAAAACGAGCATCAATGCAAAGGTCAGCATAATTCCTGTCTTAGGTCCTTTTCCTATCATAAACGATCCCACCCAATCCGCCAAGGAACAACAGCTTGATAAACAAGTACTTATCAGCAACCTTGTGTGGTTCTCAACTGTTGAATTCAGGTTGCCTGCTGTTATTACCATTAACAACAAAAACACAACAATAAATATCTGCCATACAAGAGTCACTTAAACTTCTGAGCCACAATCGCCGATTCAACTGCATCAAATTGAGGAAAAAATTCCAATAAGACTTGACATTTTTTGTCACTAACTGCCAAAATGTGTAAAGCGTTATTGAATTTCAAATTAAAAAGAGGTAATGAAAACCCTGAACTTGTTTCCTGGAAGCAGTTTATTGTATCAGCAAGTCAGCAAGTTATAAATGGCCAATACAAATATTATCAAATGGCATATTTTGTGAATTAATAACTGCGAAGAAAAGAAGTTCGAGGCGCAAGGACAGTCTGTCCACAACGAAGTACCAATAGCAAAACCCTTAAGGAGGGCAAAATCATGATGAGGAAAATTATGCAATTAAAGAAAGACGACCAAGGCTTCACCCTGGTGGAACTGATGATCGTTGTAGCGATCATCGGTATCCTGGCTGCAATCGCCATCCCGCAGTTCGCCGCTTACCGGATCAGAGGCTATAACTCTTCGGCACAAAGCGATACCAAGAATATCGCCACCAGCCAAGCTGCTATGATGGCAGACTGGCAGTCATACGGTGGTTCCCAGGAAACTGCAGCTGTTGCTGTGTTCGTTCCAGCGGCTTTCGGCGGTGGTTTAGGTGCTGCTTGTCTGGGTGGAGACGCTGACGCGGATGGTCTTGCTCAGACCATAGTTGCTACACCTAGAGGCGTTGCAGTTTCCGTCGGCAACAACGTCACATTGTTTTCTAACGATCTTGCCCCCGTTAATGCTGGCGATCCGTCAGTTTCCTTTACAGCCGCCGCCAAACATCTGCAAGGAGATACCACTTTCGGTATGGAATCTGATTCTACTTCTGTATACCAGTGTCCACCGGTTCCCGCTGGTGGTGCCTGTATAGTAGCTGTTGGAACGGCACTTGCTGCCGCGCCTGCCGCAACAGTTGCGGCCTTGGATTTCACAATAGCTAACGGTTGGGTTGTTAAATAATTTAACCACCATTATGATTTTCTCATAACGAGGTTAGAAACGAGGTGCTCTCAATTGAGAGCACCTCGTTTTTTTGTATTTTTAGCAGAGCAACACTGCAATAACATGATTACCTTTAAAAACGTTTGGAAAAAATATTCCAAGGAGCTCTTTCGATCAGCACCGCCGGCCTTGCAGGATGTCTCCTTTTCCCTAAAACAGGGAAAGACACTTGGCCTGATCGGCGCCAACGGCGCAGGCAAATCCACTTCGATTCGCCTGCTGATGGATTTTATTCGCCCGACACAAGGCAGTATCAGCTTATTTGATCGAACACCATCTGATTTGAGCTTGCGTAATCAGATCGGATATTTACCGGAGACTGCCAGTTTTCCCGCAAATCTGACTATTAACGACCTGATTCGCTTTACAGGTGCAACCTGCGGTATCCCCGACAACATTAGAAAAAAACGGGGTGAAGAGCTCCTCCACCAACTTGGGCTCTGGAATGTTCGTCGAAGCCCTTTGCGTACATATTCTAAGGGCATGCAACAACGTGCAAATTTTATTCTCGCTCTTCTTAATGACCCACAATTACTGATTCTTGACGAACCGATGAGTGGCCTCGATCCGATCGGTCGCGGTCAGATCATTGACCTTATCGAAGGTTTGAAGAAACAGGGCAAAACCGTTCTCTTTTGTTCCCATATCCTGGGTGATGTTGACAGACTGGTTGATCAACTGCTGGTGCTGCACAGAGGACGTATCCTTTACGATGGAATTCCTGCTGAATTTCTTAAGAATGAACAGCAAGCCGGCATTGAATCGGCCTATCTCTCTCTAATTAATAGAACAGAAAATGCTTACAAAAATCTGGAGTCTGGCTCTTCTGGTAATAATTGATGGCCTCAGACGTCATGCCTTAATCGGCTTAGTGCTGCTGACCTTGCTTCTTGAGGTTGGAGGGCTGCTTTTTTTTGATTTTATCCCTCGCGATATAGGCAGGGCTTCCGCAGATTTTATCCTCTCTGTCGGTTGGCTCACCGGCTGTCTCTTTTTATTCTTCCATGCTGTGCAGGTCATGGCCTGGGATGAAGAGCGGCGTACTATTCACACCATTCTTGCTCGACCTATCTCTCGGCCCCAATATGTGCTAGGTGTCTTTCTGGGTCTAGCCATGCTGCTTTTCCTGCTGAACTGTATTTTAGCCATTTTGGGTTACGTTATTCTCGCACTTATCAAGGGTTCGGTTAAGCCGATCTTTTTTCATCATCTCTCCACCGGCCATTTTTTACTCTCTTGGCTCGGACTCTATTGCATTGAATTGACCATTCTTTCCGTGATCATGCTTTTTTCCGGTCTGATACGTGGAGGCTTTCCCGTTCTTCTGCTTTCAATCAGTTATTATTTTATCTGCACCGGACTGCCGGTAGTGCGAGATTCCTTGATGGCATTGGCCGGAGAAGGGGAGATCAGCCGTTCGCTAAGCACCATCCTTCGTTGGTTAACCGCCCTTTTCCCCGATTTCAATAGGTTTGACTTTAAAGCACTCATCACCAGCGAACAGGGGAAACCTTTTATCCAATATTTTTCTACAGACATCGTTCTCATGATCACCTACATGACCGTTATTCTCTGGTGTGCCTCCATAGTTTATCAACGTCGTGACTTGCAATGAGCCTCCTGTACAACCTCTTTCTCCTGCCGCTTTTGGCTGTCTATTGCGCGGTTTTTGTGTTACAAGAAAAACTGTTTACTGACACCCGCAGCAATCTTCAAGCTATCCCTTCTTTCCAATTGGTGAAGGCAGCAACTGGATATCTTCACCAAATCTCAGCCGAAATCCTCTTCGTCAAGGAAGCGGTATTTCTCGGTGGAATTAAAGCAGGCACCGATGAAGCATCCTTCGCCCCCGTTCTTTCTAATAATTACCGGCAAATTACTTTGCTATATCCAGAATTCGTCGATCCATACTATTATTCTCAAGCATATCTTCCTCACCTTGGTCTGGAATTTGCGCAAGATACCAATGATATTTTAGCAACAGGGATATCGCACTACCCGAATAATTTCTTATTTCGTCTTTACTCCGGCGTCAATTCTTTTCAATATTTGGATGCCCCATTGGCCGCCGCAAAAACCTTTGAAGAGGCCAGCAAACAGCCAGATGCACCGCCAATTTTCAGTCATCTCGCCGCAATTCTCTCCGCTCAGGGTGGGAATCTCCAAGCGGCAATAATAACTCTACAGATAATGGTTAAAGGTGAAGAAGACGAGACAGTCAAGAAACGATATCACGAAGAAATAGAGATGTTCAAAAAAGCAATGCTAGTGTCTAGTCAACAATCAAGTGTCGGATAAAGACGCAACAATTTTACCCGTGCGTTGTCGGTCGTAAACTGCCAATTCACTTTTGCATTTTTATTGTTTCTGTGTTTCTGCCATGCACTTACTT
>JAOTRX010000014.1 GCA_030247675.1 Desulforhopalus sp.
CAATCGTTATTCCCACGGCAGACAGACCAGTAAATTTCCGCATGGATCGCCTTGACCCACTAGAAGCAATTCCAGTCATTAACAAGGCAGGAATTCTTCAAGATGTTTTACAAGAACTTATCCCTACCAAAAACAATAATATCCGTCCATTGACTTCGCTTGAAAACGGCCATCTGGCCCTTATGCTGGCAGGAGGATACATGAACGGAGCAATTGAGAAGGATGGCCGGCAGTTGGTTATTAAAGGTGTTATCAAAAAAATCGAGAAGATTGTCCAGGTTCATGAAAACGAGACTGGCGGCGGTTCGATCACCACCAAAGACCAATACATCCCGACCGTCAAAGTCATTGACATGCAAACTGCCGAATTGATTACCGTGCAGTAACCCTCATCCAACTCTGAGAAATCACATGATAACACCATACCTCATCATAAAATGTGTTGGATTCGTCTGTTATTCCAACGCCCTGATTGCAAGAAGGTCAGACCGAGAATACCAAGGCTGTTTATTAAGCCTTATCGGTTCGCCTTCTCATGTAAAGGCCATGTCTGCGCTCATTTATAGCGGCGAGGTTGTTTGCAGGGTGTCTGACGATAATGACGAGTCAGCTGACCTTCTTTTTTCCGGCTCAATCCGCACCTGCCGCACCCGTAAGATCGGTGAGGTAGTAAACAAGGTGCTGGTTGCAACAGGATTCAACGAATCTTCTCTTCATGCAACTGTCTTTGGCCCTGATCTGCCTAGCGTGCAGGAACGAGCCTTCCGCCGTGTTGATAAAGCAACCACCATTCCACTCAAACCACAATGGCAAGAGTGGCTCTGGGAGAAAATGATATCCCCTGAAAAACTTTTTAGCTTCGGCGACGAGAATTTTCAGGAAGCGTATCTTGTAAATATCCCATGCGATGAGACCTTAGAGTCGCGGGTGCTGGAAGCAATCAAGAGCGGAGAGATACAGTAGCCAACCAAGCTGACAACCTAACCCAACCAGGGGGAGAGTATTTCCCCTCAAGGGGCCATATTCTCCTCTCTATAACCATTAAAAATGGAGAATTATGGAAGCTATCACCGATACTGTCGAATCAGTAATTGACGGACAAAAAACCGTCAAACTGGCCGATTTTCTTGATGAATGGGGCGATATGCTTAAGAATCAAGTAATTCAAAACATGAACCCTGTCTATTCACTGAAAGCGGAGGATGATTGGGATTCACAGGCCAGAGAAAAGTTACAGCAATTACTGCGGAAACCGTTTGAGTCGCAAACCAGAAAAGGCATCTTACCGGTAGCCAGGTCTTTTTTCAAAGAAGATCACAAGGCAGCTTTCATGGTCGGTGAGATGGGAACGGGCAAAACCTTTATGGGTTTAGCTGTTGCTCATCTGATTCCTAAAACACACAAACGCATCCTTATTCAATGTCCCGGCCACCTGGTCAAAAAATGGATACGGGAAGCACAAGATACCATCCCCGGATGCAACTGCATCAACCTCAACGGGAAAAGCCTCGATCTGCTCATCGCAGGTAAGCTCACGTCAACAAAACCTGTTGGCACCGAGATATGGGTAATGGGCAAAGAGCGGGCTAAATTGCATTTCCAGCGTGTTCCCCAGCGGATTACGGTTTTTGGAAGGCAATGTTGTCCTGAATGCGGTGGGCAAATAACAACCGATGACGATAACAACAAATGCATACCGTGCGAACATTGCAAGGCCCCGATGTGGATGGCAGATGGAACGAAAGTCCGCCGCTACGCCAAGGCCGAGTTTATGAAGCGGTTTTTTCACAAGAACTTTTTCGACCTTCTGATACTGGACGAAGTGCATGAACTCAAGGGTGGCGGTACTGCCCAGGGCCAAGCAATGTCCTGTCTTATCGCTCGCTCAAAAAAGGTGCTGGCTCTTACCGGCACTTTGATGGGCGGCTATAGCTCAAATCTTTTTTATCTGCTCTGGCGGATGTTTTCTCGTCAGATGAAGGCAGATGGCTTTGAGTTTGGCAGGTCAATGCATTTTGCAGAACGCTACGGCGTTGTGCAACGCACTTATGACAGCAAGGATGTAAATGCAAGTCTCAATGTTGCCAGTATTGGCCGAAAGCTCGGTAAGTCACGGGTTAAGGAAGCTCCAGGAATATCACCCCTGTTACTGCCTGATCTGCTGCTTGAGCATTCGACCTTTGTCCGTCTGGCCGATGTTAATGACGCATTGCCGGAATACGAAGAAATCATCGTTCCAGTAGCATTGGAACCCGACCAACAACAACCGGAATATGCCCAACTCTCCCATGATCTCATAAATGCCACCAGCGAAGCATTAGCTCGTGGTGATATGCGGCTTATGGGCAAAATGATTCAATCCTTGCTGGCGTATCCTGATGGATGCCGGAATGGAGAAAGAATCACCTTGGAAATTGCAGGCAGAGAGACAGTAGTTGCCTCTGCACCTGGCCTAGGAATTGACCTGTTGCCAAAAGAAGAAAAGTTGCTGGAGATTATAACGGCTGAAAAGAAACAAGGGAGAAAAGCAGCGATCTTTCTCGAACATACCGGCACACGGGATTTGCTTCCTGTCTTAGAGGAAAAACTTCTAAAGCATGACTTGAAGCCTCTGGTACTCCGCAGTCAAACCGTAAACCCGGAGCATCGGGAGGATTGGCTCAAAAAGCAGGTTCAGACGGGATTGTACGATTGTCTTATTTGCAATCCCAATTTAGTAAAAACCGGACTCGATCTCCTGGAGTTTCCCACAATCATATTTTTTCAATGCGGTTATTCAGTATTCACGCTCAGACAAGCCAGCCGTAGGTCATGGCGTATCGGCCAAAATCAGCCGGTGCGGGTATTTTTCATGGCCTATTCCAAAACCATGCAGGAAAAAGCTCTGTCGCTCATGGCGCAAAAGATGGAAACATCGCTCGCAGTAGAGGGCGAGTTATCAGATAAAGGGCTTGCCGCATTATCTGAATCAGAAAACAGCATGATGTATGAACTGGCAAAGGCTTTGACCGGCAAGGTTGCGGTCAAGGATATGAGCGAAGCATGGACCAGATATCGGCAGCGTGAGTTGCTGAGCAGTCTGTCTATGGACGATGACCAGCATGTCACCATTACGACCACAACCACCATGAGTACTGCTGCCGGCAGCACAGCCACGATCACAGAAGAGTATGTTGTTCGCGGGACTGTGTATGTCAAGAAGGCCGGAGCAATCGCTTATGTCGGCAACAACCGCTTCGATCTGAAAGACGGATTTGTTTTCTGGTCCGGCAGAAAGATAGGTTGGTACGACCGACAAGGTTGCGGTGAAATCAACGAAAAGCCGATTCGTATCTATAAGCCTGACCAGTGCAAGCATTTTGTCCTGGCTGAAATACGAATAGCGGCATAACCCATTAACCCAACCTATTTATCCAACCCACAAGGGGCAAAACAACCCCTTGAGGGAAGTTTTGCTCCTTATCATTATGGAGGAAAACTTATGGATAATTCAGAAATCGAAATGATGGCCGAACCATTAGAAGTCGATATTACTCCAAAGCCGATCAGGATTGAATTGCCTGCACAGTTACGCGAACATGCGGACGCTGCGGATAGTTGCCCTTGGCCTTTGAGGGAAATTATCAGACAGGCAGCAACAGAGATCGAAAGGTTACAGAGGATCGTAAAAAGTAATGACCCCGTAGCTCTGTTACGAGAGATATGGAAACATCATCAGCCCGTCTATCTCTTTGAGGCCATCGCTGACCATACTGACACACAGGAGGCATCATAATGGAATATTATTATGATCTCGAAGTAATGGCCGATTTACTGGCTGAAGTAATGGATGATTTAATGGCTGAGTATTTGGAGGCCGACCACCAGGAAGATCGTCAAGATCAAGATTAGCCACACATAAACCAATCAACCCACCAGGGACAAAACTTCCCTGACGGGGAAGTCTTGTCCCTTTTTTTATTCACTCCAAGGAGACAAGACCATGATTGTCAATTTAGTGAGAAATATGCGGACTACTGCAAAAAGAACCGACAAAACCAATATCGGGCATTGCATCCTGCTTTTTCTGGCTGCTGATGAAATAGAACGCTTGCAAAAGAAGCTTTCTGCTGCAGAAACCCGTAGCAATCAAACCATCAGGAGCAAAATAACTCGTCTGTCTTTGGTAAAGTCTTTTCCCTCTTTAATTCATAGGAGGAGATAAGCCATGAAGTTATTTATCCAAGACGAACAAGGACAGTACGTCACTGCGACAACCCCCGAAATCATTAAAGAGGGCCGTAGCCGTATTCGCTCCACACTGAAAAGAGGAACTGAATTTATCGGAAGTTCACAAGCGGCAAAGGAAGCAATAGCCTCAAAAATCTTTTCATACCAACATGAGGTCTTTGGTTGTCTGTTTCTGGACACCAAGAACTGCATCCTGGCCTGGAAGGAATTGTTCCAAGGGACTATTGATTCGACAACAGTTTACCCTCGTGAAGTGATCAAAGAAGCCCTGCGGCTCAATGCGACAAAGGTTATCCTCGCTCACAACCACCCTTCAGGTAATTCTGATCCATCACAACAAGACATTGAATTGACCAAAAAACTGAAAGAAATCTTGCAGATTATAGATATTAAAGTGCTGGACCATATAATCGTCGGCGATGAAATAACATCCTTTGCGGATATGGGTATTCAGTTTTAGCTCAATTCTACGCATTCAATATCAACCCATCAGGGACAAAACCTCCCTGACGGGGGTCTTGTCCCTATTTTTTTCAATCTCATAAGGAGACAAGGCCATGATAGATCAGAAAATAATCAATAAACTCCAGAAATTACTTGCTCTGTCGGCGAGTGATAACGAAAACGAAGCTGCCCTTGCCATGAAGAAGGCCGAGGAGCTGATGCGTGAACACAATCTGTCCGTTGCTGATGTAGCTCTTGACGGAAGTGGTGCGCATGTAGGTTCTGCAGAAGTATGTGGACTGACCAAGACCTCCCAGACATGGGAAATCTCCATGGGAAGCTTCATTGCCCAAACCTTCAATGGCCGAGCAATCCGTACCAGAAACAGCAACGGTTGGAGTTTCATCTTTGTGGCCGGCCAGACAGATTTGATAATTATCACTGATCTGTTTGAACGACTGCGCTCCACCATTAAGCGAATGAGCCAGGCTTATGTAAACAGTGCAAAGGGTTTTACCAGAACTCACGGTAAATCCCTGCATAACAGCTATCGCCTGGGAATGATTAAAACGATCAGCCAACGATTAGAACGTCTGAAGCAGAACACTGCCCCGACTGATTGTCGTAATGCCTTCGGGATGACCGGTACTGCATTGATGGTGATTAAAGATAAAGCAGTTGACCAGCGAGTTAATCGGCTTTTCCCGCGTTTAAAATCGATAATGTCAAGAACCTGTCGTGTTGATGGCAATGCCTACCAGCAAGGTATGACTGATGGCAATAATGTCAGTCTGCACCAATCTGTAAACGGCAGGTCTTCTGCACCTCTTGGCCTTAAGAGGTAGAAAATGAAAACAGAAAAAACAGAGTAGAACCAACCCACACTCAATAAGTAGTCAACCTATCAGGGACAAAACCTCCCTGACGGGGGTCTTGTCCCTATTTTTTTCAATCTCAAAGGAGACACGACCATGACCGCACCTATTTTTATGACCAATGACCTGATCGTTAAGTTCGCTTCTGCTGCTGGTGCAACTGAGCCTGTAGATAAAGTATCCAGCCGTTACACCTTTGTTCCAACCTTAGATGCGGTTGATCTGCTGCGTGATGCCGGCTGGTTTCCAATCAAGGCAGAGCAGAGCGGCACCCGTATCCAGGATAAGGAAGGATTTCAAAAGCATTCCATTCGCTTTACCCGGAATGAAAACTTCGAAATGAATCCGAAGGATGAGCGGGTTGACCTGGTTCTCTATAATTCTCACGACCTGGGCAGTTCCTTCAAACTGATTGCTTCAGTTTGGCGTTTGGTGTGTGGTAACGGTTTGATGATCGCATCAGATTTTGCCAACTTCACCCATCGGCATGTCGGATTTAACCAAAATGATTTTGTTGAATCAGCTGATAAGATCACCGCTGCTGCTACGGTCATCAACGACCAGATGGATTATCTGAAAGGTATCCACTTAGGCTACGACGAGCAGATCGCCTATGCTGCAGCAGCTCACCGGCTGGTATATGAGGATTTTGGTAACGCTCCTATATCTCCGGAACAGTTGTTGACACAGCGCCGTTTTGCCGATGGCAGCAATAGTCTCTGGACAACGTTCAATAAAGTTCAGGAGAATATCATCAAAGGCGGTGTAAAAGGCAAAGTCAATGGAGAAGATGGCCCTCGAAAAGTCACTACCAGAGCGGTAAAAGCCCTTGATCGCAATATCAAGCTGAACCAGGCTCTTTGGGTCCTGACTGAAAAAATGGCTGAATTGAAATCCATATCGATTGCCGCATAACTATTCAACCACAGCCGTCTCCTTCGGGGGGCGGCTTTTTTTTTGGATGATTATTATATCTTTTGTGCTATACAAAGGTATGAATATTTATTTACTTTATTATATAACTATTTAGTTGCATAAATAGATCACAAAAAATATATACAACTCGATCTTTACTACAGGAAAACACGATGAAAATAATAATACTCAACCAGAAGGGTGGTGCTGGGAAATCAACGATTTCCACAAACATGGCATATTGTCTGGCGATATCAGGAAAGAAGACCCTTCTCATCGATTTGGATCCCCAGGCGCACAGCTCTGTGATCTTCTGCACGGACATTCCCAGAAATCAAACAGTGGGTGAGCTGCTGTCGAGCAAATCGTGTAAAATTGACAATGTCATTCGTCAAGCAGTGCTCGGTGAAAATGAAGAGCCAGTTGAAAATCTTTTTATGATTCCTTCCAATATCCACCTCGCAGTTACCGCTGAACAGATCACAACGAAAATCCACAGGGAAAAGCTTCTCCATAATCATCTGAAAAAAATCGAAAAGGATTTCGATTTCATAATCATCGACTGCCCACCAACAGTTAACGTACTCACGATCAATGCCATCTATACCTCCGACATGATTTTGATCCCGACTATTTACGGACGTTATTCCCTGGATGGTATTGCCGATCTTTTTCGGTCGATCGAGGATGTGAAAGAATCGAGCGACTTCAAATATATGATTTTGAGAAATGGCCGTGACTCCCGCAACAAGCTCTCCAATGTATTTGTCGAAGAACAACTGGAACCATACAGGAGGAATCTTTTAAAAACCGTGATCCGTAGAAATGAAGCCATTAACCAAGCGCAAATGAACAATGAACCTGTGATGGTCTTCGACCCAAGATCTTGCGGTGCCGAGGATTTCAAAGAACTTACCGAGGAGATTTTGGGATATGGCAACTAAAAAAATTACCGGACAATCCAAGTTGGCTCAAACAGCTGAGTCAAAAATTGATTCGGGAGATCGTCTCGATTTGGTGCCTTCAAGAAAAAAACCATCGTTGAAGGCATACCGACTTTATGATGATGACATTGCCAGGCTTAAAGAGATTACCGCGACTATGAACAAAGAGAGTCACCGGCACATCAGTGAAACTGCTGCAATTCGTGCCTTGATAGTGTTGGGGACGAGTACAACGGGAGAAAGGCTTCTGAAAGCGTTACGGGAAACGATATAGATTTGTATGTATATTATGCTATACAAATATACATCTGAAAATCAAAAAACATCCGGACCTTCGGAGTGTAGATGCGGATGCTTAGTGATTCAGCGGGTTGGTGTGAATGCCCTGGTCATGGGCATCTTTAGTGATAATATCTCTCTGAAAAGTGGGAAAATGACGTGTGGAGGTGGGCGAAGAAGGGAGTGGGAGGACGATACCGGCTAGTGTCACGTCAACCTTGAAATGTCGTAATATAATGTTATACTTTGTTCATACTCAACCAAGGAGGTTCGACTATGAACAAATACATTGTGACACTCACCCAAGAAGAACGTGAACTTCTGGGT
>JAOTRX010000015.1 GCA_030247675.1 Desulforhopalus sp.
GGCAGGGGATGTTTTGCCCCTGGTGGGTGAACTGGTTTTTACGTCAGATTAAAACGGAACTTCCTCGCCCGGCAATGGTGGGTTATCACCATTATTTCCATGAGTAGCAGAAGACGAGGCAGGTTCCCTATCAAAGTTTTTACCACCAAGCATTTCCATGCTCTTGGCAATAATCTCAGTGGTGTAACGAATATTACCGTTCTCTTCCCACTTTCTGGTTTGCATTTTGCCCTCAATATAGACTTTCGAGCCTTTCTTGAGGTGATCTCCGCAAATTTCGGCCAATCCTTTCCAGGCTACAATTTTGTGCCACTCGGTATGCTCCTGTTGTACTCCGTCTGCATCCTTCCACCTTTCAGTAGTAGCGATAGAAAAAGTTGCCACAGCAGTACCTTTCTGAGTGTAACGAATTTCTGGATCATTGCCTAAGTTGCCGATTATCATTGCTTTGTTCATGATGTTGTTCTCCTTGATGGGTTGTTGGTTTATGCTGCTTTTTGGATTTTTGGGAGTGTCGTCTTGGCGGTTTTAATATCCAGGTATGAGTACGAGCTTGATTCTTGAAATTCCTGCATCGTATGCCCCATCTCCGCCAAAAATGCTGTTAAGCGTCCGGTATCAGTATGTTGTCGCGTCCGAACTGCTTTAGAAAGGATGGTGTTGTTTACTTTGATTGAATGGCCGGCCTGATTTACTATTGAAAGTAAATTGGCCTTCATGGGTTCAATCTGTTTGTCCAATACCTTGCCCTGTTCCAGCAAAGATCGTAATTCGGTGACACAATCTTCCAGATCAGGAACCTCTTTGGCTGCAAATCTGGGACAGGTGGTCAAATTATTACAATATCCGCAGAGCGGGCTGGGGTCGGTTGGTGGATTTTTGGGGTGGCCGAGCATCATGAACTGATAATCTGTCCAGATGGATGTCGCCCTGTCTTTCAATCCTTTGTACAAAATCTCATCTGGCTTGTAGCCGTTGAAAAATCCAATATCACCGCTTCCTAAATCAATAGCCAGAACTGCACCTTTGACCCTGTAATCTGGAAATTGTTCTTTTAACGCTCCCATCTGCATGTACAGTTGAGATTCCCAGGAGCTATACGGCCCGTCAGGAATGGCGCTAACCGATTTGACTTCGAGTACGGCTTTCAGTTTCGGTGCATTGAAAACAAAATCAATGTGGCACCTGATGGGAGTATTACCGCTGGCAATAGCCTCAACCTGTCGGTCGAAATTATTAAAGCCTGCTGCGGTCATTGCGTTTGCGACAATATCCTCGGCCATGTGTCCTCTTTGGAAACGGAGCAATGTGGCCAGGTCATGTTCGGCGGGATGTAATCGATCAAGAATTACCTTTCGTGGGCAGTATCCAATATCAGATGCGCCAAGGTAGCTGCTTCGATCTCCCAAGGTGGTGAGGGTGTGTTGTTTTGCAAATTTTTGTAACCCAGTGAGCAGTGTGTTTTTGATATCCATGATGTTTCTCCTTAGAAATGAAAAATTTGCGGGGAGAACACACGGATTTCCCTTGAGGGAAGAGTGTTGCTCCCTCGTTGGGTGGGTAAAAACGCTATAACTAGCTTATGTTAGGGTCAGCTTAATGGGTTGTCAGGTCTTTGTACCAGTTTTTCTGATCTTTATTCCACTTGAATCCTACCGCTTTTAATAGCTCCTTCTTATCAAAGACTTTGCCCATTGCGATAATAATACTGTCATGATGTTCGTATGTGATTCCGTCAATCTTGGGCAGGGAAGCAGAATCGGTAGGTTCTGGAGGAGCTGGTTGAGTCTCTGTAGTTGGTGGTAATGTTGGTTGCGTCACTTCAGTTTTTGGTGGAAGAATTGGTTGAGATTGCGGGGTGCGTTTCGATTGAGATTGTCCGGGTGGCGCTTGTGGGCTGCGTGAATTGTAAACAGTCCCAAGTAAGCCACGATATGAATCCTGTCCGATAGAGCAAAGGGAGAGACATTTCTGAAGTGCATCGGTAATTGCTCCTTTCTCTGCATCGCCAACATTACCTTTCACTATATTCATCTGTCCTTTGTGTGATCCTTTGCAAAGCCACTCGTCGGTATCGGTTTTCAAAAATAACTTCACCTCTGCGACAACCTGATTATCAAAAATCTCTTCCTTAGTCAGTTCATAACGCCAGTTTTCCGGTCCTATGATTTGATTGACTGCGTCAAATACATATTGCGGTTTATAGCCATAGCGAATTTGACCAATCACCTTGCCGTCCTTGTCATTCATTTTAATTTCCTGCACGGCATTGCGGCCAAAACTTCTGATCAATTCGTTGATTTCGTGAATCTTTTCTATGAGTGTTGACATGGTTTTGTTCTCCTTTAATCTTGTGGATTGTGGGAGAAGACAACTATGCCCATGGAGGGAGAGTTATTTTTCTCCCGTTGATGGGGTGGGGTGTTGCTATGTGCTATGGGGAGTCAACGACAGAAGAAATCAAACGGATTTATCCACAAAAAAGAGGTTCGCAAATGCGATTAAACTTTTCTTGTATGGGATTTGTCCGGACGGATTTGTCTTGTCGATGAAAAAAAAGGGGGTTGGAAAAGTTGACGAAGAGGACAATGAAATCAGAATAAAAATAATAATATTGTCGTCTTGTCAGGGGAGGCCATATCCAAAATCATCCAAAAAAGAGGTTCACAAATGTGATTAAACTTTTCTTGCAGAAATCATATGGCAGGTACAAAAATCACTGGGTCATTCATCGAAATATATTATGAAAAATATACCATGAAGCCTCAGTTATTTTCCCGGAAGGGATTACTTAATTAAATTAAGTGGAATTATAGCCCAAATAAATATCCTTTCTTGAAAGAAATCAAGAAAATAATTGTTCGTGTTAACTCCTGGAGAAAATATCACTTTTTTTGCATAAAAAATGAAAATAATTCCTCAAAAAGCATACATGGCCGGAAAGAGATAATAGGAGGGAAAAATAACATCCGGCAAATATGCAGACCCAATACAACGAAATCATCAATTCTTTCGTCGATAAATATGGCCTCAGCCGAGGTAAGGTTGTCGCCGAGATCGAGAAGACCTTTTCGACTATGCTGTCTCGCTGGTATGGGACAGGTACGGTTGTCCTGTTTGGTGACGACTACCTGCAGGCACTGCACTATTCCAAGCAGTCAGGTATTCCTTTGCAATATCAGCTTGATTTTGTCTCCGTGCGGGGCTGGAATATGAAGGTTAAAAGTGAAATTATTCCAACGAGGCATGCCTATCCGATTAGCACAGGTCCAGCTAATCCCGCAGGATCGGGATGTTTATGCATCTTCGCAAAAAAAACTTGTTGCCAGCAATTACAGTCGTGTGGTGCTTCAGCATTCTGCAAATAGGCACCATTGTCCAAAATCGACGGTTAACTCGAAACCAGAAATGCCAACCTGTTGCAACCGGATAGGCATGTATCTAACCTTCATCCCTGCAAGCAGGGATGAAGGTTAGAAGACGGAGAACAAACAGGACAGAACGTCTATCAAACGTCATTTTGTCAATCGGCACCCCAACTGCACTGAGAGGGAAAAATCACAGGGCATCGCCGCATCCTCTTTCCAAAGGTTGCGATCCAGAGACGGCGTACAACCAAGATCCTCTTGAAGGCCTCGTTTGCCATCGGCAGTGCAAAGAAGAATAATCGCATGCCTATCCTGGGAGTGAACACGAATCTTGTACCCATGAAAGGTGTCAAGAAAGCCAGGATCATTTTTGGTCGCCAACCTGAGCAACTCCTCGTCTGTAGCGTCTGCAGGCGGATTCTGATAACGGACGAGAGATTCCATCTCTGAACTTAATTTGGTCAGGGCCGAACCGAGTGGTCGCAAGGACTTACTCTCATCAGTACGAAAGAGCATGCATCCGGAGGTGAGCGACACTAGCAAAATACCTACCATCGAAAATGTGATCTTCATCGTTCAGCTCCAAAATACAAGTTTGTCATCTTGGCCGTTCTTGCCTGTGTCCAAATTCCAATCACCTATCTGGCTAAGGTAACGGGTGTCTCCCGAGAAAGTGCCGGCGGCAACCGCCGCCCATATATCGCGAACATTATCCACCGCCATATCGAAAATTTCATCGTAGGAACGAAACCCCGTTGACGTAGGGTTTTGTGGGATTTGTAATTTATCAATATACATTCCCCGATCAATTGACTTGGCGGCTGGATAGGTCAGCCCACAATCAACCGCCACATGCCTGGAAAGAGGAAGAAGTTTATTCCCGTCTTCAACTTTGTCGACAACCTGCATAAAGCGATGATGCCATTTTTGGATGTCAGGCCTGTTGCTTGAATACTTTTCCGGGTGGTTCTTTTGGAGTATCTGGTCCCAGATGGTGACTATGGCGGTATCGAGATTGTGGCTTTCACCCAATTCTCCGCAACGCATTATCCCTGAATCAAGGTGTTCAGACAGGCCAACCTGACCCAGATTAAGCCGTTGAAAGATATACGCATCCTGATGCATTTCACATACACGGTGCGCCATCTTGTTCTCCGCGTATGGCCCAACCTTTAATTCAACAATCGGGTGGATGGTCACATCCATTGTTACATGGGCGGCATAGCCGAAAAGCCACGCTAACCCCTTTCGTTTTTCCTCTCCTTCCATGCCCTCCAGAATCCCAACCCCTGCCTGAATCATTGCTCCCGTATGAGTATAGTGCATGGCATCGGCCCATTGTGCTGCATTGCTATCCCCTATGGCAAGATAGGGATAGTCGGGGCTGACCGCACCAAGTTCCGTAAATCGGAAATACTCTAATAGAGCGGAGATGGCCTCATCGGGAAAACCAGGGGTCGCCTCCAGGCGGATCGGATCCCGCAAGATGTTGACCACCGTCATATGTGCATAAGCTCCAGGCATTATTTCCTCCTATTTGTCTATTTATGCGACCACAGCCAATTCTAAGAATCGGAGGTGGGAACCGGAACTTCCACTATGTTTGCTTAGGCTTGTTTATATACCAATTCGGATTGTTGATCATGCATAGCCATAAGTAATTCTCGTTTGGCAACCTCACCAGCTTTGCTGGAGGTTATTTAACTTGATGCTTTTATACAATTTTCAAACCGGACATTACTGTTTTTTTACATAAAAACAGAGAAAAATGAAAATAATTCCTCAAAAAAGCATACATGGCCGGAAAGAGATAATAGGAGGGAAAAATAACATCCGGCAAATATGCAGACCCAATACAACGAAATCATCAATTCTTTCGTCGATAAATATGGCCTCAGCCGAGGTCAGGTTGTGGCTGAGATCGAGAGGACCTTTTCGACTATGCTGTCTCGCTGGTATGGGACAGGTACGGTTGTCCTGTTTGCTGACGACTACCTGCAGGCACTGCACTATGCCAAGCAGTCAGGTATCCCCCTACAAAATCAACTTGATTTTGTCTCCGTGCGGGGCTGGAACACTCTCCAGAGGGCACTTGATCAGAATTTTACCAAGGTTGCTTGCCTGCATGAAGTGGCTCGTTATAAACAATTGGAACATGAGCTGCGATGGGGGGATATTATCCGTAAAAACAATGATGGTTTCCTGGTGGAGATCGAGATTGAAAAAGGCCTGGCAATCATAGCCGAGTGTCCATCTAATCGTGTCGGCATGCATGAACGGAATATGTTGGCCGTTGGCCAAAGACGAGCATTTCATCTGCGACGGGTGGACTCTGTGAAATTGCGCGGGAGCACCCGGGTCAAGGTGGTGGTTGATCGTGTTTCAAAGAATCTGGTGACTGCTTTACTGAGAGAGCAGCTTGGTACAGCCACAGAGATAACTCTCTATTGCACCAAACGGTATGTCGGCCATAAGAGTTTTGTTGAAGCCGGCGGGTTTTTACCAAAACAGGTAATTTTGACTGCATCCAGGGAATTGCATGAGCATATTCAAGTTACGGTAGGAAAGATCGCAGTGGGTAAAAAATCTTGATCTGGAGAAAACAGCCAAAAGAGCCGTATACCAAGATAGGCGATGGCTTTCATCTGGACCATCCAGACAAAATGATACCACTTGGTTTCCCTGATAATGACCGCAAAGGGCATTTCTGGTGCTTCGGGACAACCAGGGTGGGGAAGACCCGCACTATGGAAGGAATCATCGAGCAGGACATTCGCAAGGGGTATTCAGTGGTAGTCATCGACCCCAAGGGCGACAACGAACTTTTCTCCAAAATAGTACAGGTGGCTTACGACACCGGCAGGCAAGGGGATTTAATACTGCTTACCCCTGTCTTTCCCCAATACAGTGCAGTTCTTAATCCCCTCTCTCATTATTATATGGTCGAGGAAATAGTGGCCCATATTACCGCCGGTGTTGCGGTAGGCAGGGAGCCTTATTTCTTTTCTGTTGCCTACGAAATCAGCCTGGTGGTGGTACAGGCCCTTATCCTGCTGGCCGAGGCAAATAAAAGAATACCGGAGTTCAACCTCAACGATGTCAAAAATAATATCAGTCATGCTGATCTTGAGAAGCTGAAAGAAAAAATCGAAGGTATTGCCACCCCACGGGCCAGGCAGCTTGTAATGGATTTACGAAGGATTATCGCTTCGACAGCTGACTACCATTCCAAGGTGGCCTCTTCGCTGCGTGTGGCGCTGACGGAATTAACCAGTGGTAATGTAGGACAGATTCTTGGTCAGGCCAACGAAAACCGTTTCATCAGCCGCCTTGAGCAAGACAAAGGCGTTATCATGATTGTCCAGCTTGGCTCGTTGCTCACCAAACGGGCGGCTTATACCGCTGGGAAGGTCATTGCCTCTAACATCCAGGCGTTTGTTGGTCGCA
>JAOTRX010000016.1 GCA_030247675.1 Desulforhopalus sp.
CAGCGTCAGATGTATATAAGAAACAGCTATTTATGCAACTAAATAGTTATATAATAAAGTAAATAAATATTCATACCTTTGTATAGCACAAAAGATATAATAATCATCCAAAAAAAAGCCGCCCCCCGAAGGAGACGGCTGTGGTTAAATTGTTATGCGGCAATCGATAGAGATTTCAATTCAGCCATCTTTTCAGTCAAGACCCAAAGAGCCTGATTCAGCTTGATATTGCGATCAAGGGCTTTTACCGCTCTGGTAGTGACTTTTCGAGGGCCATCTTCTCCATTGACTTTGCCTTTTACTCCGCCTTTGATGATGTTCTCCTGGACCTTATTGAATGTCGTCCACAGACTATTGCTGCCATCGGCAAAACGGCGCTGTGTCAACAACTGTTCCGGAGATATAGGAGCGTTACCAAAATCCTCATATACCAGCCTGTGAGCTGCTGCAGCATAGGCGATCTGCTCGTCGTAGCCTAAGTGGATACCTTTCAGATAATCCATCTGGTCGTTGATGACCGTTGCAGCAGCGGTGATTTTATCAGCAGATTCAACAAAATCATTTTGGTTAAATCCGACATGCCGATGGGTGAAGTTGGCAAAATCCGAGGCGATCATCAAACCGTTGCCACAGACCAAACGCCAAACTGAAGCAATCAGTTTGAAGGAACTGCCCAGGTCGTGAGAATTATAGAGAACCAGGTCAACCCGCTCATCCTTCGGATTCATTTCGAAGTGTTCATTCCGGGTAAAACGAATGGAATGCTTTTGAAATCCTTCCTTATCCTGGATACGGGTGCCGCTCTGCTCTGCCTTGATCGGAAACCAGCCAGCATCACGCAGCAGGTCAACAGCATCTAAGGTTGGAACAAAGGTGTAACGACTGGATACTTTATCTACAGGCTCAGTTGCACCAGCAGCAGAAGCGTACTTAACGATCAGGTCATTGGTCATAAAAATTGGTGCGGTCATGGTCGTGTCTCCATTGAGATTGAAAAAAATAGGGACAAGACCCCCGTCAGGGAGGTTTTGTCCCTGATGGGTTGACTGCTTATTGAGTGTGGATTGGTTTTACTCTGTTTTTTCTGTTTTCATTTTCTACCTCTTGAGGCCAAGAGGTGCAGAAGACCTGCCGTTTACAGATTGGTGCAGACTGACATTATTGCCATCAGTCATTCCTTGCCGGTAGGCATTGCCGTCAACACGACTGGCTCTTGACATTATCGTTTTTATACGTGGGAAGAGCCGATTGACTCGCTGGTCAACTGCTTTATCTTTAATCACCATCAATGCAGTACCGGTCATCCCAAAGGCATTACGATTATCCGTCGGGGCAGTGTTCTGCTTCAGACGTTCTAATCGTTGGCTGATCGTTTTAATCATTCCCAGGCGGTAACTGTTATGCAGGGATTTACCGTGAGTTCTGGTACAACCCCTTGCACGATTTACATAAGCCTGGCTCATTCGCTTAATGGTAGAGCGCAGTCGTTCAAACAGATCAGTGATAATTATCAAATCTGTCTGGCCGGCTACAAAAATGAAACTCCAACCGTTGCTGTTTCTGGTACGGATTGCTCGGCCATTGAAGGTTTGGGCAATGAAGCTTCCCATGGAGATTTCCCATGTCTGGGAAGTCTTGGTCAGTCCACATACTTCTGCAGAACCTACATGCGCACCACTTCCGTCAAGAGCTACATCAGCAACGGACAGATTGTGTTCACGCATCAGCTCCTCGGCCTTCTTCATGGCAAGGGCAGCTTCGTTTTCGTTATCACTTGCCGACAGAGCAAGTAATTTCTGGAGTTTATCGATTATTTTCTGATCTATCATGGCCTTGTCTCCTTTGAGATTAAAAAAAATAGGGACAAGACCCCGTCAGGGAGGTTTTGTCCCTGATAGGTTGATATTGATTGCGAAGAATTTAGCTAAAACTGAATACCCATATCCGCAAAGGATGTTATCTCATCCCCGACGATTATATGGTCCAGCACTTTAACATCTATAATCTGCAGGATTTCTTTCAGTTTTTTGGTCAATTCAATGTCTTGTTGGGAAGGGTCAGTATTACCTGAAGGGTGGTTGTGAGCGAGGATAACCTTTGTAGCATTGAGCCGCAGGGTTTCCTTAACCACTTCACGAGGGTAAACTGTTGTCGAATCAATAGTCCCTTGGAACATTTCCTTCCACGCCAGGATGCAGTTCTTGGTGTCCAGAAACAGACAACCAAAGACCTCATGTTGGTATGAAAAGATTTTTGAGGCTATTGCTTCCTTTGCAGCTTGTGAACTTCCGATAAATTCAGTTCCTCTTTTCAGTGTGGAGCGAGTACGGTTACGGCCCTCTTTAATGATTTCGGGGGTTGTCGCAGTGACGTACTGTCCTTGTTCGTCTTGGATGAATAACTTCATGGCTTATCTCCTCTTTTGAATTAAAGAGCGATAAGACTTCACCAAAGACAGAGAGGTTATTTTGCTCCTGATGGTTTGATTGCTACGGATTTCTGCCACAGAAAGCTTCTCTTGCAAGCGTTCTATTTCATTAGCAGCCAGAAAAAGCAGGATGCAATGCCCGAGGTTGCTTTTGTCGGTTCTTTTTGCAGTAGTCCGCATACATCGAACTAAATTGACAATCATGGTCTTGTCTCCTTGGAGTGAATAAAAAAAGGGACAAGACTTTCCCGTCAGGGAGGTTTCGTCCCTGGTGGGTTGATTGGTTTATGTTTGGCTAATCTTGATCTTGACGATCTTCTTGGTGGTCGGCCTCGAAATAATCAGCCATTAAATCATCCATTAAATCGGCCAATACTTCGAGATCATAATAATATTCCATTATGATGCCTCCTGTGGGTCAGTATGGTCAGCGATGGCCTCAAAGAGATAGACGGGCTGATGATGTTTCCATATCTCTCGTAACAGAGCTACGGGCTCATTACTTTTTACTATCCTCTGTAACCTTTCGATCTCCGTTGCTGACTGTCTGAGCAATTCCCCAAAAGGCCAGGTGCAATTATCCGCAGCGTCCGCATGTTCGCGTAACTGTGTCGGCAATTCAATCCTGATCGGTTTTGCCGTAATCTCGACCTCTAATGGTCCGGCCATCATTTCGATTTCTGAATTATTCATAAGTTTTCCTCCGTAATGAAAAGGAACAAAACTTCCCACAAGGGGTTGTTTTGCCCTTTGCTGGGTTGAATAAATGGGTTGGGGGAGTGGGTTATGCCGCTATTCTTATTTCAGCCAGGACAAAATGCTTGCACTGGTCAGGTTTATAAATACGAATCGGCTTTTCGTTGATTTCACCGCAACCTTGTCGGTCGTACCAACCTATCTTTCTGCCGGACCAGAAAACAAATCCGTCTTTCAGATCGAAGCGGTTGTTGCCGACATAAGCGATGGCTCCGGCCTTCTTGACATACACAGTCCCGCGAACAACATACTCTTCTGTGATCGTGGCTGTGCTGCCGGAGGCAGTACTCATGGTGGTTGTGGTCGTAATGGTGACATCCTGGTTATCGTCCATAGATAGATTACTCAGCAACTCACGCTGCCGGTATCTGGTCCATGCTTCGCTCATATCCTTGACCGCAACCTTGCCGGTCAAAGCCTTTGCCAGTTCATACATCATGCTGTTTTCTGATTCAGATAATGCAGCCAGCCCTTTATCTGATAACTCGCCCTCTACTGCAAGCGATGTTTCCATCTTTTGCGCCATGAGCGACAGAGCTTTTTCCTGCATGGTTTTTGAATAGGCCATGAAAAATACCCGTACCGGCTGGTCTTGCCCGATACGCCATGACCTTCGGCTGGCTTGTCTGAGCGTGAATACTGAATAACCGCATTGAAAAAAGATGATTGTGGGAAACTCCAAAAGATCGAGTCCGGTTTTTACTAAATTGGGATTGCAAATAAGACAATCGTACAATCCCGTCTGAACCTGCTTTTTGAGCCAATCCTCCCGATACTCCGGTTTTACGATTTGACTGCGGAGTACCAGAGGCTTCAGGTCATTCTTCTGAAGTTTTTCCTCTAATACAGGGAGCAAATCCCGTGTGCCGGTGTGTTCGAGAAAAATCGCCACTTTTCTCCCTTGTTTCTTTTCAGCCGCTATAATCTCCAGCAACTTTTCTTCTTTGGGCAACAGGTCAATTCGGAGGCCTGGTGCAGAGGCAACTACGGTCTCTCTACCTGCAATCTCCAAGGTGATTCTTTCCCCATTCCGGCATCCATCAGGATACGCCAGCAAGGATTGAATCATTTTGCCCATAAGCCGCATATCACCACGAGCTAATGCTTCGCTGGTGGCATTTATGAGATCATGGGAGAGTTGGGCATATTCCGGTTGTTGTTGGTCGGGTTCCAATGCTACTGGAACGATGATTTCTTCGTATTCCGGCAATGCGTCATTAACATCGGCCAGACGGACAAAGGTCGAATGCTCAAGCAGCAGATCAGGCAGTAACAGGGGTGATATTCCTGGAGCTTCCTTAACCCGTGACTTACCGAGCTTTCGGCCAATACTGGCAACATTGAGACTTGCATTTACATCCTTGCTGTCATAAGTGCGTTGCACAACGCCGTAGCGTTCTGCAAAATGCATTGACCTGCCAAACTCAAAGCCATCTGCCTTCATCTGACGAGAAAACATCCGCCAGAGCAGATAAAAAAGATTTGAGCTATAGCCGCCCATCAAAGTGCCGGTAAGAGCCAGCACCTTTTTTGAGCGAGCGATAAGACAGGACATTGCTTGGCCCTGGGCAGTACCGCCACCCTTGAGTTCATGCACTTCGTCCAGTATCAGAAGGTCGAAAAAGTTCTTGTGAAAAAACCGCTTCATAAACTCGGCCTTGGCGTAGCGGCGGACTTTCGTTCCATCTGCCATCCACATCGGGGCCTTGCAATGTTCGCACGGTATGCATTTGTTGTTATCGTCATCGGTTGTTATTTGCCCACCGCATTCAGGACAACATTGCCTTCCAAAAACCGTAATCCGCTGGGGAACACGCTGGAAATGCAATTTAGCCCGCTCTTTGCCCATTACCCATATCTCGGTGCCAACAGGTTTTATTGACGTGAGCTTACCTGTGATGAGCAGACCCAGGCTTTTCCCGTTGAGGTTGATGCAGTTGCATCCGGGGATGGTATCTTGTGCTTCCCGTATCCATTTTTTGACCAGGTGGCCGGGACATTGAATAAGGATGCGTTTGTGTGTTTTAGTAATCAGATGAGCAACAGCCAATCCCATAAAGGTTTTGCCCGTTCCCATCTCACCGACCATGAAAGCTGCCTTGTGATCTTCTTTGAAAAAAGACCTGGCTACCGGCAAGATGCCTTTTCTGGTTTGCGACTCAAACGGTTTTCGCAGTAATTGCTGTAACTTTTCTCTGGCCTGTGAATCCCAATGATCTTCCGCTTTCAGTGAATAGACAGGGTTCATGTTTTGAATGACTTGATTCTTAAGCATATCGCCCCATTCATCCAGAAACTCGGCCAGTTTGACGGTTTTTTGTCCGTCAATTACTGATTCGACAATATCGGTGATAGCTTCCATAATTCTCCATTTTTAATGGTTGAAAAGAGGAGAATATGGCCCCATGAGGGGAAATACTCTCCCCCTGTTTGGGTTAGGTTGTCATGTTGGTTGGCTACTGTATCTCTCCGGTCTTGACTGCTTCCAGCACCCGCATTTCTAAGGTCTCATCGCATGGGATATTTACAAGATACGCTTCCTGAAAATCCTCGTCGCCGAAGCTATAAAGTTTTTCAGGGGATATCATTTTCTCCCAGAGCCACTCTTGCCATTGCGGTTTGAGTGGAATGGTGGTTGCTTTATCAACACGGCGGAAGGCTCGTTCCTGCACGGTAGGCAGATCAGGGCCAAAGACAGTTGCGTGAAGAGAAGATTCGTTGAATCCTGTTGCAACCAGCACCTTGTTTACTACCTCACCGATCTTGCGGGTGCGGCAGGTGCGGATTGAGCCGGAAAAACGAAGGTCAGCTGACTCGTCATTATTGCCAGACACCCTGCAAACAGCCTCGCCGCTATAAATGAGCGCAGAAATGGCCTTTACATGAGAAGGCGAACCGATAAGGCTCAATAAACAGCCTTGGTATTCTCGGTCTGACCTTCTTACAATCAGGGCGTTGGAATAACAGACGAATCCAACACATTTTATGATGAGGTATGGTGTTATCATGTGATTTCTCCCGTAAGAGTTGGATTACTGCACGGTAATCAATTCGGCAGTTTGCATGTCAATGACTTTGACGGTCGGGATGTACTGGTCTTTGGTGGTGATCGAACCGCCGCCAGTCTCGTTTTCATGAACCTGGACAATCTTTTCGATTTTTTTGATAACACCTTTAATAACCAACTGCCGGCCATCTTTCTCTATGGCTCCGTTCATGTATCCTCCTGCCAGCATAAGGGCCAGGTGGCCGTTTTCAAGCGAAGTCAATGGACGGATATTATTGTTTTTAGTAGGGATAAGTTCTTGTAAAACATCTTGAAGAATTCCTGCCTTGTTAATGACTGGAATTGCTTCTAGTGGGTCAAGGCGATCCATGCGGAAATTTACTGGTCTGTCTGCCGTGGGAATAACGATTG
>JAOTRX010000017.1 GCA_030247675.1 Desulforhopalus sp.
AGTAAGTGCATGGCAGAAACACAGAAACAATAAAAATGCAAAAGTGAATTGGCAGTTTACGACCGACAACGCACGGGTAAAATTGTTGCGTCTTTATCCGACACTTGATTGTTGACTAGACACTAGATAGAGATGTAGTATTTAATATTGATAAGATACCGGATAGATTTAGCGTAGTCGCAGTCCAGTAAGGCCTAGTTGATAGATCTACACCATTTGCGACATCAGTATTAAAGTTCGAGAATCCGTACGCGTTAGATGAGGTCAACTCATTGATATTTCCAAGAAGAACGTCAGTTCCTCCAGACACAGAGTAATATACCCTTAAAGAATCAGCAGGGTCGACATCAAAGGTGCTGAGTGTTAAGAAAGCACTCGTAATTGTTCCGACGTTAGAAGGAGGGGTAAAGCTCCAAGTAATATCTCCTCTATCATTTGTTGGGCCAATTACAACACCACCTTGAAAATTAAATACGTAATGGTCCATGTTTGTTGTGACATCATATGCTGTCCGACCGGCAGCAAAATCTACGTCGCCAGCAAGTATGGTGGCTGCAAAACTGCGACTAGCAAAAACCGTCACCGCAAAAAAACAAGATATCAAAATTAAAAATCGCTTCATCTCCACGTCTCCCTAGATTGTTAATGAATTCATCCTGATAATTAGTAATGAATTTTTTTTAACTATCAGCAAGTCTTTACTTAGCTTATTGAATATGAATGTGCAAGGTTTATTCCAGAAGTTCATTCTACATAACAGGGCTTCTACCAAATAAACCTAAAAGTCTAGTATTTTGAATGTGTTGGATTATATCATTGGGGAACGCTAAGTTTTCGTTCAAAAGGCAAAAAGTAAAAATTCCCAAAGCCGAAGTGCTATTTACTGGAGAAATTGTTCAGAAAACCGGAAATATTAATTTTCAATTGATCTCTGATGAACATTTACTGGTGATTTCTTCTACGGATACCTTCGGGGCCGCCTCACTTTTTGGTAAAGTTCACATATTCCTGAAGATCTTTCGAATCAAACAAGAAAGAGAGTTTGGAAAATACTGGGAGCCCTAAAAGACAGAAGAACACTTATACCCACTGCTGTAGGAGGGGGATAATATTTCGGTAGCAAGGTTGGTCTGATTTGTTTCTGGAGATTTTAGTGTTTGAAAGACCTTTGCCCAGTAAACATCATCGTAACATTGGGCCTTGCTGCATTACATGCCTCAATGGTCTCAAAGTCACGCATCGATCCGCCAGCTTGGAGGATTGCTGATACCCCCTGAGCTATCCCAACATCAGCGCCATCCCTGAATGGAAAAAAGGCATCGGAGATCATCACCGAGCCAGGCAGTCCAGCTCGATCATTTTGTACCTGCCGATCAATCATATCTTTTTCGTTTATTTCTTTGTTACCATGGGCAATGGCTAATTCCAGATCAGCATATCCGATGCCATGCGCATCAAAACAAAGAATGTCAGCATACTTTATGTACGCCTTATGCACCGCAATTTCAGCAACCCCAACCCTGTCCTGTTCTCCAGTGCCAATGCCCACGGTACAGCCATCCTTCACATACAGCACTGAATTTGATGTGACGCCGTGTTCAACCGCCCAGCCAAATATCATATCGTCAATTTCACGCGCAGTCGGTTGTCGTTCACACCGATATTCTTTGCCCTGCCATGTTGCAACGGCTGGTTTTAGGTCGGCGATAGTGCGGATGGAATTGACGGCCGACTGCTGAACGATGATTCCGCCATCAATGAGGCTTTTAAAGTCAACGAATCGGAATTTTTCAAAGTCACTCAATCTGTCTATTCCGCTAATCCGGATTATGCGGAGATTCTTTGCTTTCTGAAGAATATCCAGGCTGCCACTTTCAAAATCCGGGGCACAGATTACCTCCAGGTAGTTGTTGGCTAGCAACTCTGCAGTGTCTTTGTCGCAGGGGCGGTTAAGGACAACTGCGCCACCGAAGGCGGCGATACGATCACAGCGGAGCGCACGATTAAATGCCATCGCCAGGGTATCGCCATAAGCTGCGCCGCAGGGGTTATTGTGTTTGAGAATAACCGCTGCCGGTTTATTCATCAAATATTTAATAATATTCAAACCATTATCAATATCGGTGAGGTTGATTTTCCCGGGATGTTTCCCAACTTGCAGCATATCTTCAACGGCAATCGATGAGACCAGGCCATTGCCAGGTTCGATAAAGCGGCAGTCGCCTAAGACGAGGTTGCCGTTGACCAGCTCGTACAAGGCGGCTTCTTGATCAGGGTTTTCTCCATATCGAACACCCCGTTCGTCGAAAGTGCCGTCTGAGGCCTTTATCTTCCAAGTTTTCTTGCGATAGACGAGTTTTTGATCACCAAAAGAAATAGTCATGTCCATAGGAAAACTATCTCCAAGAATGGTAGAGTACATCTTTTTTAAATCACTCATACAAGCACCTTTAAGGTTGGTTGCTATTTTGTTGGCGTCATATTTGGTTTACAAAAAACCAAAGTATTATCACGATAGTTATTTAACATGCAGTACTAAATGGTGGAATCACCATATCTGCAGGAACAGGGATACCGGAAAGGCAGACGTATGGACCGATAACCGCGTGGTCTTCTACCTGGCAACTCTGTAAAATAGCTCCCTGACCGATGGTGACCGAGTTGCCGATTTTACTCCCTCCGGAAATCCGGACTCCAGCTTCAAGCACGGTATCATTACCGATGCATGTATCTGGGGAGACGGAAACCGTTTCGGGATTAAAGATCGTCACCCCTTGCATCATCAGGTCTCGGTTGCGGCGCAACTGCAGTTCACGTTGGGCGTCTGCTAGTTCAACACGGGAATTAACACCAAGTACCTCGGTTGGCGAAGGGGCGATAAATTTCTCTACGCTAAGACCTTTGTCAACAGCCTGTTTGACGATGTCTGTCAGGTAAACCTCTTTTTGACTGTTGTTCATGTCGACTTTCCGCAAGGCGGAGAATAGAAAGGCTTTATCGACACAATAAATACCGGCATTAATCTCCCGAAGCTGCAACTGATCAGGAGAAGCATCCTTCTGCTCGACGATACCAAGAAGCCGCCCATCGACGCCAGCAATAATCCGTCCGTAGTTGGTAGGGTCTTCAAGAATTGTGGTCATCAGAGTAAGAGTTGCCTTGCGGTTCACATGCTCGGAGTACATCTTGGCAAGCGTTTCCGGTCGGATGAGGGGAGTGTCTCCGCAGAGAATCATCACCGTGCAGCTTTCTTCTTTAATTGCCTTCTCGGAGGCCAGCACCGCATGGCCGGTTCCGAGCTGTTGTTTTTGGACGACAAATTCACAGCCTAGGTGCTGTATCGCCTTTTCAACATCTTGTCCTTGATGGCCCACTACGACAACGGTTTGGATGGGTTTGAGTGGGAGCACAGCCTGAACAACATGCTCCACCATGGGAGCGAAGAAGAGTTCATGCAAGACTTTCGCTTTATTCGATTTCATTCGAGTGCCTTTGCCGGCGGCAAGAATGACAATTGAAAGGGGTGAGGATGTCATTAATTGAATTCTGTCTCTTTCTAGAGTTTGTTGAGATTTAGGCAAGGACCAACACCTTGCGACTCGATGGGCAGGTGCTGAGAGGAAAAGCAGGTAATATGGTTATATAAAAAAATGTAACAGGCTTTGCAAGAAACTTCAGGAAAGAGGGGATAATGCACCGTCTTTCAGTTCGTAGATCCGATCGGCTAGGGCAAGTGTTGCCGGACGGTGGGTAATGATGATGACAGTTCGGCCTTGGAGTGTTGAGATATTGTCGCGTATAAAATCGGCTTCACCTTCAGGGTCAAACATGGCCGTAGCTTCGTCGAGTACGAGTATCGGTGGATTTTTCAGAAGCGCCCGAGCAAGGGACAATCGCTGCTTCTGGCCGCCAGAAAGTTTAACCCCCTGATCGCCAATAATGGTATCGAATCCAGCGGGGAGTGAACTGATAAATTCATAGGCATGGGCCGCCTTTGCCGCTTTTATTATGTCTGTCATCTCAACAGAATGTTTGCCAAACAATAAATTTTCCCGGACTGAACTATTACGCAACAGGACGTTTTGCTGAACCAGGCCAATCTGGGAACGAAGACTATCTAAAGTGACATCGCTGATATCGCAATCGTCAATGCGAATGCTACCTTGCAGTGGGATGAAAAAACGAATCAGGAGATGGACTATCGTGCTTTTTCCAGCACCATTTTTTCCGGTTATGGCGATTGTTTCACCTGGTTGGATTTTGAGATTTAGCCCAGCAAAGAGAGGGTCCCTTCCTGGATAGCCAAAACTAACGTCGGTAAAGGTGATTTTTCCTTTAACAGGAGGAAGCACCTTTGCGGCAAGGTATTTTTCTTTCTGCTGTGCGAATACCTCTCCAATTCTTGCGGCGGCAGCCAGGGCGCGTTGGGTTTGGCCATATGCCTCGGCCAGAGCACTTATCGGCCGGGTAAGAAGCAGGCCATAAAGCATTAAACTAACAAGATTGCCGGTGTTTATGCTTCCTGACAAAAACCGATCACCGGCGAGGAGCAGGAAGACGATAATAATTGCACTGGCCATAAATCTCGTTATCGGCGCAAGTTGCGCCTGGGCCTTTATATATTTCTCGGAAGTAGCGAGAAATTCAGCGTTGCTGTTTAAAAACCGCTGCGTTTCAACCTTTTCCCTGCTGAACGATTTTACGAGGGGCAGGGTGCTCAGGTTTTCTTCGGCGATGGAAAAAGTCGCTCCGTATTGCCGCATAAGGTCAACGCTGAGGGGGCGAATTTTCCGGCTAAGAATTTTTGTTATAAGAACAAAAATTGGTATAAGCAGTGTGCTGAGACAGGCGATAAGGGGATTGATCAAATACATGCAAAAAATCGCACCGATAGCGGCCACAAAAAGAGGGATAAGGCCTAGCAGTGTACTATTTACAAAGGTGCTGATGATCGTAGTATCATAAGATAGAAGGGAAAGAACCTGGCCATGTTTGCGTTCATGGAAAAACGTAATTGGTAGGGCCTGCAGGTGCGAAAAGAGATTATTGCGGAGCTTAATGACCATGCGTTCGCTGGCGATGACGGATATAGTTCGGCTGTAATAACCAAGAATTGCCTGAACGAGGATGAGCAATAACCAGAACAACAAAATTTGTTGGTAGTCGAAGGAGATTTTTGCCGATCCGTGGAGAAGAACCTCTGAGAATTGCCCGGCAAGCCAGGGAGAAAGTAAAGATAAAAGATTTTCAAGAAGCATAAGACCGACAAGTACGACGATGGTTTTGATAGGAGGTGTCGTTTGTCGGAGGAGGGGGAGCAATCGTGCGTTTGTGGGGAGATCAGTCATCAAGAGTTTTAAGAAAAATTGATATCGAAATACGCTTTCTTAACGTTACCATACTCGGGGCCTGAATGCAGCAAGCGGTCCGGATAATTAAAACGATATGGGGATAAAATTGGCAGGAAAGAGAGTGTTGGTTGTTAAAGGGTACTGTGAGTTGCAATTCGGGCAGGGGAGTTATAGACGCAGAAAAGCCCCGATGAGAGATTTCTCCTCGGGGCTTTTTTGTAGAAAGAATCGGCGGCGACCTACTCTCCCACACAGTCACCCGTGCAGTACCATTGGCGCTGAAGAGCTTAACTTCCGTGTTCGGAATGGGAACGGGTGGATCCTCTTCGCTATGACCGCCGATAAAGCGGCAT
>JAOTRX010000018.1 GCA_030247675.1 Desulforhopalus sp.
GGCAGGGGATGTTTTGCCCCTGGTGGGTGAACTGGTTTTTACGTCAGATTAAAACGGAACTTCCTCGCCCGGCAATGGTGGGTTATCACCATTATTTCCATGAGTAGCAGAAGACGAGGCAGGTTCCTTATCAAAGTTTTTGCCACCAAGCATTTCCATGCTCTTGGCAATAATCTCAGTGGTGTAACGAATATTACCGTTCTCTTCCCACTTTCTGGTTTGTATCTTGCCTTCAATATAGACTTTCGAGCCTTTCTTGAGGTGATCTCCGCAAATTTCGGCTAGTCCCTTCCAAGCTACAATTTTGTGCCACTCGGTATGCTCCTGTTGTACTCCGTCTGCATCCTTCCACCTTTCAGTAGTAGCGATAGAAAAAGTTGCCACAGCAGTACCTTTCTGAGTGTAACGAATTTCTGGGTCATTGCCTAAGTTGCCGATTACCATTGCTTTGTTCATGATGTTGTTCTCCTTGATGGGTTGTTGGTTTATGCTGCTTTTTGGATTTTTGGGATTGTCGTCTTGGCGGTTTTAATATCCAGGTATGAATACGAGCTTGATTCTTGAAATTCTTGCATCGTATGCCCCATCTCCGCCAAAAATGCTGTTAAGCGTCCGGTATCAGTATGTTGTCGCGTCCGAACTGCTTTGGAAAGGATGGTGTTGTTTACTTTGATTGAATGTCCGGCGTGATTCACTATTGAAAGTAAATTGGCCTTCATCGGTTCAATCTGTTTGTCCAATACCTTGCCCTGTTCCAGCAAAGATCGTAATTCGGTGACACAGTCTTCCAGATCAGGAACCTCTTTGGCTGCAAACCTGGGACAGGTGGTCAAATGATTACAATATCCGCAGAGCGGGCTGGGGTCAGTTGGTGGATTTTTTGGGTGGCCGAGTATCATGAACTGATAATCTGTCCAAATTGACGTCGCCCGGTCTTTCAATCCTTTGTACAAAATCTCATCTGGCTTGTAGCCGTTGAAAAATCCAATATCACCGCTTCCTAAATCAATGGCCAGAACTGCACCTTTGACCGTGTAATCAGGAAATTGTTCTTTTAACGCTCCCATCTGCATGTACAGTTGAGATTCCCAGGAGCTATACGGCCCGTCAGGAATGGCGCTAACCGATTTGACTTCGAGCACGGCTTTCAGTTTCGGTGCATTGAAAACAAAATCAATGTGGCACCTGATGGGAGTATTACCGCTGGCAATAGCCTCAACCTGTCGGTCGAAATTATTAAAGCCTGCGGCGGTCATTGCGTTTGCGACAATATCCTCGGCCATGTGTCCTCTTTGGAAACGGAGCAATGTGGCCAGGTCATGTTCGGCGGGATGTAATCGATCAAGAATTACCTTTCGTGGGCAGTATCCAATATCAGATGCGCCAAGGTAGCTGCTTCGATCTCCCAAGGTGGTGAGGGTGTGTTGTTTTGCAAATTTTTGTAACCCAGTGAGCAGTGTGTTTTTGATATCCATGATGTTTCTCCTTAGAAATGAAAAATTTGCGGGGAGAACACACGGATTTCCCTTGAGGGAAGAGTGTTGCTCCCTCGTTGGGTGGGTAAAAACGCTGTAACTAGCTTATGTTAGGGTCAGCTTAATGGGTTGTCAGGTCTTTGTACCAGTTTTTCTGATCTTTATTCCATTTGAATCCTACCGCTTTTAATAGCTCTTTTTTATCAAAGACTTTGCCCATTGCGATAATAATACTGTCATGATGTTCGTATGTGATACCGTCAATCTTGGGCAGGGAAGCAGAATTGGTAGGTTCTGGAGGAGCTGGTTGAGTCTCTGTAGTTGGTGGTAATGTAGGTTGCGTCACTTCAGTTTTTGGTGGAAGAATTGGCTGAGATTGCGGGGTGCGTTTCGGAAGAGATTGTCTCGTTGGCGCTTGTGGGCTGCGTGAATTGTAAACAGTCTCAAGTAAGCCACGATATGAATCTTGTCCGATAGAGCAAAGGGAGAGACATTTCTGAAGTGCATCGGTAATTGCTCCTTTCTCTGCATCGCCAACATTGCCTTTCACTATATTCATCTGTCCTTTGTGTGATCCTTTGCAAAGCCATTCATCGGTATCGGTTTTCAAAAATAACGTCACCTCTGCAACAACCTGATTATCAAAAATCTCTTCCTTAATCAGTTCATAACGCCAGTTTTCCGGTCCTATGATTTGATTGACTGCGTCAAATACATATTGCGGTTTATAGCCATAGCGAATTTGACCAATCACTTTACCGTCCTTGTCTTTCATTTTAATTTCCTGCACGGCATTGCGGCCAAAACTTCTGATCAATTCGTTGATTTCGTGAATCTTTGCTGTGAGTGTTGACATGGTTGTTCTCCTTTAATCTTGTGGATTGTGGGAGAAGACAACTATGCCCATGGAGGGAGAGTTGTTTTTCTCCCGTTGATGGGGTGGGGTGTTGCTCTATTGCTATGTGCAATGTGTTATGGGGAATCAACGACAAAAGAAATCAAACGGATTTATCCACCAAAGAGAGGTTCGCAAATGCGATTAAACTTTTCCTGTATGGGATTTGTCCGGACGGATTTGTCTTGTTGATGAAAAAAAGGGGTTTGGGAAAGTTGACGAAGAGGACAATGAAATCAGAAAAACAATATTGTCGTCTTGTCAGGGGTGGCCATATCCAAAATCATCCAAAAAAGAGGTTCACAAATGTGATTAAACTTTTCTTGCAGAGATCATATGGCAGGTACAAAAATCACTGGGTCATTCATCGAAATATTTTAAAAAATACCATGAAGCCTCAGTTATTTTCCCGGAAGGGATTACTTAATTAAATTAAGTGGAATTATACTGCAAATAAATATCCTTTCCTGAAAGAAATCAAGAAAATAATTGTTCATGTTAAATCCTTGAGAAAATTTCACTTTTTTTGCATAAAAAATGAAAATAATTCCTCAAAAAAGCATACATGGCCGGAAAGAGATAATAGGAGGGAAAAATAACATCCGGCAAATATGCAGACCCAATACAACGAAATCATCAATTCCTTCGTCGATAAATATGGCCTCAGCCGAGGTCAGGTTGTGGCCGAGATCGAGAAGACCTTTTCGACTATGCTGTCTCGTTGGTATGGGACAGGTACGGTTGTCCTGTTTGGTGACGACTACCTGCAGGCACTGCACTATGCCAAGCAGTCAGGTATTCCTTTGCAAAATCAGCTTGATCTTGTCTCCGTGCGGGGCTGGAACACTCTCCAGAGGGCACTTGACCAGAATTTCACCAAGATTGCTTGCCTGCATGAAGTGGCTCGCTATAAACAATTGGAACATGAGCTGCGATGGGGGGACATTATCCGTAAAAACCATGATGGTTTCCTGGTGGAGATCGAGATTGAAAAAGGCCTGGCGATCATAGCCGAGTGTCCTTTGAATCGTGTCGGCATGCATGAACGAAATATGTTGGCCGTTGGCCAAAGACGAGCATTTCATCTGCGACGGGTGGACTCTGTAAAAGTGCGCGGGATCACCCGGGTCAAGGTGGTCGTCGATCGTGTTTCAAAGAATCTGGTGACTGCTTTACTAAGAGAGCAGCTTGGCACAGCCACAGAGATAACTCTCTATTGCGTCAAGCGGTATGTCGGTCATAAGAGTTTTGTTGAAGCCAGCGGGCGTTTACCAAAACAGGTAATCTTGACTGCATCGAGGGAATTGCATGAGCATATAGAGGTTACGGTAGGAAAGATCGCGGTGGGTAAAAAATCTTGATCTGGAGAAAAAAGCCAAAAGCGTCGTATACCCAAATAGGCGATGGCTTTCACCTGGACCATCCAGACAAGATGATACCGCTTGGCTTCCCTGATAATGACCGCAAAGGGCATTTCTGGTGTTTCGGGACAACCAGGGTGGGGAAGACCCGCACTATGGAAGGAATCATTGAGCAGGACATTCGCAAGGGGTATTCAGTGGTTGTCATCGACCCCAAGGGCGACAACGAACTTTTCTCCAAAATAGTACAGGTGGCTCTCGATACCGACAGGCAAGAGGATTTAATGCTGCTTACCCCTGTCTTTCCCCAGTACAGTGCAGTTCTTAACCCCCTCTCTCATTACTATATGATCGAAGAAATAGTGGCCCATATTACCGCCGGTGTTGCGGTAGGCAGGGAGCCTTATTTCTTTTCCGTTGCCTACGAAATCAGCCTGGTAGTGGTACAGGCCCTTATCCTGCTGGCCGAAGCAAATAAAAGAATACCGGAGTTCAATCTCAACGATGTCAAAAATAATATCAGTCATGCAGATCTTGAGAAGCTGAAAGAAAGAATCGAAGGTATTGACACCCCACGAGCCCGACAGCTTGCCATGGATTTACGAAGGATTATCGCTTCGACAGCCGACTACCATTCAAAGGTGGCCTCTTCGCTACGTGTGGCACTGACGGAATTAACCAGTGGCAATGTCGGACAAATTCTTGGCCAGGCCAAAGAAAACCGTTTTATCAGCCGCCTTGAGCAAGACAAAGGCGTTATCATGATTGTCCAGCTTGGCTCGTTGCTCACCAAACGGGCGGCTTATACCGCTGGGAAGGTCATTGCCTCTAACATCCAGGCGTTTGTTGGTCGCA
>JAOTRX010000019.1 GCA_030247675.1 Desulforhopalus sp.
ACCCAGAAGTTCACGTTCTTCTTGGGTGAGTGTCACAATGTATTTGTTCATAGTCGAACCTCCTTGGTTGAGTATGAACAAAGTATAACATTATATTACGACATTTCAAGGTTGACGTGACACTAGCATAGTTTTCTCCGTAAAGAATCTCGACATTTCACAAGACTGGGGCGCGGTTGTTGACTATGCCCAGCTTACCTACGATGCGGTGCCTGAGCCTGCTACAATGTTTTTGTTTGGAGCTGGAATTACAGGTCTTTTAGGAATAGCAGCACGTAGAAAAAAGAATATCCAAAAATAAGACACTGCCGCTTTGGACATAATTCCATGAATCCGCTGGAACGATAGCTATCTCGTCCAGCGGATTTTCTTATTTAAATGACCGTCATTTCTGGTTTCATTCCGGGTAGAATCGCCCTTTGCCCCAATACCGTCAATCTGTCCCTTCTTAAATCTTTTCCCCTCCCTAACCATCTTGACTGTAGGATTTGGACCAACAGCGTAGGAGTTGGTCTCGGCTATCGAGAGCTTCCAACCAACCAGCAGTCTCTTTTAGGACTGCAATCATTTTCACAACAAGCTCCTTTCACTATTGTTGCGGATGCAAGGCTCGATAATCGTGATGAAGTTTTATGTGAGCTCGGCCTTTCTTGCCCAAGATCTTGTCAAGACAGTATTACAGATAGCTTAATTATCTTAAAATCATATATTAAGTGGGGGGAAAATTGCGCGAAACATCTTCTCGGAGATTTTGCATTTGCCGTCTGGAATGACCAAACAAAAGAGTTGTTTGCCGCTAGAGACCATTTGGGTATCAGGCCTTTTTATTATCATAACTCCGACAATTTCTTTGCATTTTGCAGCAATATAAAAGGATTACTGAAATTGCCTCATGTCTGGGGAAAGCTCCATGAACACGCTATTGCTGATTACCTCATCGGCAATTACGAAGACATTGAGACAACTATCCATCCTCATATCAAACGACTCCCCCCTGCGAATTCGTTGATTTTCAGTAAGAACAAATTGTCCCTGCAACGATATTGGAAGCTTGAAAGACAAAAACCTCTCATTTTATCATGCGACGAAGATTATGCCCTTGCATTACGAGAACAGATAACTCAGGCAATATCCTGCCGACTTCGGACAGTATTTCCTGTTGGAGTCATGTTAAGTGGCGGTTTAGATTCCTCAGCATTAGCAGCTATCACGAATGACACGTTACGAAAAAAAAATATTCCTTTTTCAACATACTCATACGTTTTACCAGCTATCAGCAAGGAAGAGGAAATAGACGAAAGAAAATTTATCGATCTCCTTCTAAAAAAAACCGGGAATGTCCATTATCACATAACTGCACCTGCACAAAGTCCCTTTCAGCGCTGTGATGAATATTTCAACATTTTATGTGAACCTCTTCATGATTCTTTTTATTTCATACAAGAGTCCATTTATAAAGAGGCGTCCCTTAATAAGGTGAGGGTCCTTCTGACGGGAATCGGCGGAGACATGACCGCTTCTTTCGCGGGAACTAACTGTTTGGCCTATCTAGCGTCTCAATTTAGACTCAAGGAACTATATAGTTCGCTGAAACTTCGACAGAGAGTCACCGGTGATTCTTTTGCCTCTCTTTTCCTTCGGCAAGTTCTTTTAAAATTTCTACCAGACTTTTTTCCTTCTGCTTTCAATTTCATTTTCAGGAAGAATTCAACACCTAAAGTGCAATATGCATTTAGCCGATCATTATGCATGAGCTCCGATATTTACAAACGGCTGAATATATTAAAAGAACAGCGAAATATACAAAAAGCTTTAGATCATCAGTTGGTCATTCAACACGCAGTCACCTATGCTATCTCTTCCTTTATGGAGCATCGAGCCACAACTGCTGCTTCATTCGGGTTGTCAGTATGTCACCCATTTCTAGATATTCGAATAGTGAAATTTTGCATGAGCCTTCCACAGGAACAGTTTTTTAAAGATGGCTGGCATAGATCGATTTTTCGGAGGGCAATGAAGGGCATAATACCTGTAGAGATCGCCTTTCGGCCTGGCAAAAAACCATTTATTCCAGATTATATGCAGAGGATACTGCGGGATAAAGTGTTTATAGAAGAGTTGCTCACCAAGGAAAATTCTTCAATCGCCAGATACTTAGATAAAGCCAAGATTTTTGACTATCTCAATTATATCTGTTCTTCTGTAGAAAAAACTGCCTGGCATCCAAATATTTTGACTTTGCTTGGAGATGCCATTTCCATGGCATCTTTTTTGCAATGGTTTGATAAAATAGATTCCAAAGACTACTCTGGCAACGAATTCTGAGTATAAAATACTTTTTGCTTTAAGACATTAGTCTTACCACAAGTTGTTTGAACTATTGTCTCCAGCTCAAACATTGATCTTTCTCATTCTTTGTGATAGAATTTTAGCGTTGCAGAGTACAATTCTGAAAAACACGTGATTTCATGCTATTTCGCATACTCGCAACGCAAGTTTTATACTTCAAGTTATGTTCAATAAGGAGCTATAATTATGAACCACGACAAAATTCAAGCAGATCAATTCAGTTATACTGACACTAAAGTTGAGAAAAAAACCTGGGAAAAGCCAAAGATCATCGACCTACAAGTAAAAGAAACCTTTGGTGCCTGGTCTGGTCCATACACTGATGCTGATAAACTTCGCATTTCTTAAGCTTTTATAAATACAGTTGCCTCTCCTAGAGGCACGGAATCGTTGCAAGTTGCATCATGAGAACATTGCAACTACTGTATATTTCTCATAATTCTCCGCACCGGTAAGAATTACGCCATCGCAACACAACCAGGCATGAGCGGTAAGTTTATCCGGATCAGATTTATGTTTCGCGACCCCCAGACACAGAGTACATGCAATACCCCGACGTTTCATCATCCATAGAGCAGCTACTGCCTGCGGCAGACATAAACTTTCCCAGGGAGTGTAATTTGCAGCCGAGCCCACCGTTTTGCCTATACTCCTAGCCAAAGAGATACTAGATTTGGCCGAATCCTTATACTCATCAATTTTCGTTTTTTTCTCCCCCAGCAAAAGAGTCAGCCACTTGAATCGCAACAGAAGTACTGCTAGACGTGCGATACCCAGCATGAGAAAAGACTCCATTAACAACATTCGCTCTACAGTAGACCGTCTGTGCCATTTAGCGGCAATATCCTGAACCGACCTGAACCACATACCCATGCCATATTATTATTTTTGGAAGTTTTCTTCCAGGAGGTTCATAAGTTCCTCAAGGAGAAAGGTGTTGAATGGACGGATAATTCGATAGACAGCAATCTTTGTTCCAATGTCAGCACATTGCTGGAAATGAAATGCGGTACGGCCTTGACCTTGTAAAAATTCAAAACGATAGGTATTTGCAAGAAGGAGATTTATTTTCTCAGCTCCCTTTAATGGCAATATTTGAATTGCTTCAACCTCCGCGGCCTCTATTCCGTAAACCATACCCAAAGGAACCGGCGCATCTTGAGCATGTTCAACAGGTAGAAGATATTTTTCAAGCCCTTGTGATCCTCGAATACATTTCAAATCCTTTCTATCGGTATTCAATCTATTCATCACGTCAGTCCAAAGTTTTAATCGCGGAAAACCGGGAATTACAGTTGGGATTCCATTGATCAAAGTTATCGCACAGACATCGTCAGCTAAAAAAGAGTATCCGCGTTTGTGGAGTCCGGCCGTCAGCGTCGACTTCCCTATCCCAGAAGGCCCAAGAAAAATCGTCCCCCTGCCATTGACCACAATGGCACCTGCGTGCAGAACCAAAACATTTCTCTGGTTCAGAAGAGCCCCGATAGCCGATCCCATCAAAAAGAGGATAATTTCATCCTCATCGGCTCCTTCCTCAGGTGTAATAGTGATGCGACAACCATTTTGAATATAATATCTTGCAACACCTTGAATCGTTAGCAAGAATTCACCAAAGTCAGCTTGAAACCAGGCCGCGCTGAATCGAGGATTGGTTAGACTTGCAGGTGTTAAACCATATTCAATGAAAACATCTGGCACTGTGTTCTTTTCAGATGAGACAACGGTGACAGCGGGTAAGACCACAGCAGACCGAACAACAAGACAAAAGATACTGTAGAAGTAACACATAGAATTAAAATTGTCTGCTGCGAGGAAACTGCAAATTTTCACATTTTGACCATTCAAGAAAACAAACTGATTTGTTCCGCTCTCGAACAAATTCGTCCACAAATTTCACGGTATGAAAATTATATCAGTAGGTTCTTATAAGTTATAACATCCCAGCAAAAAAGAAGTACAAAAGAAATTCCCGCTATAAATCAAATGAAATAGTTTCGACTTGATCTGACACCTCACTTGAAAAGATGAGGGTTACCAGTTTTGATAAAGGTGCGAACCAAACATCAAAACAAATGGAGGTAACCCTCATGCTACATGGTAACGAACGAATC
>JAOTRX010000020.1 GCA_030247675.1 Desulforhopalus sp.
CCCTTAATCCAAGTCCGCGCAAACGTTTCAGAGGAATTTAATAACTTTATGTCAACATGAAACGGGCCGAAGCAATTGCTCCGACCCGTTTATAACAACACTGTGATTTCAATTGAAGATTAAACGTCGTAACCCATCTTACCCAAGATAATCTTCTCAGGCGTTACCGGCAGCTTTCTGATCCGAACACCTGTAGCGTTGAAGATGGCGTCCGCAATCGCCGGGCTCGGCGTATTGATGCAGACCTCGCCTACAGACTTGCCACCAAACGGACCGGATGGCTCGTAGCTTTCAACAAAGTCCACAGTGATCTTAGGCACGTCGCTGCGGGTCGGGATCTTGTACTCCAGGAGAGAGTTGGTTTTCAACTTGCCGTCAATAAACTTGACGTCTTCAAAGACCGCCATACCCATACCCTGAACCAGGCCACCCTCCATCTGGATTAATGCCAGTTTAGGGTTGAGGATGGCGCCGCCATCTACAGAAGCGACATAATCAATGATCTCAAACTCACCGGTTTCCATATCTACTTCAACTTCTGCAAAACCTGCAAGGAACGGCGGTGGAGATTTCTCCGTGACGTGGGAGCCATGGCCAACCAGCTGCTTCTGATTCTTGACATAGAGGAGCTTCATAGCCAGATCCGCAAGATTGATGGACTTTTCACCGCAGAAGACGCGCTCGCCGTCATATTCGCACTGCTCAGGAGCTTCTTCGATCATTGCAGCACCTTCGTTGAGGATCTGGGATCTGATGTCCTCAGCCGCGTTGATGACAGCGGTACCTGTGATATAGGTCGTACTAGAGGCATAAGCACCAACGTCAAACGGCGTCACGTCTGTATCCGAGGAGTGAACGCTGATCTTCTCAAGAGGCACACTAAGCACCTCAGCAGCGATCTGAGCCAATACCGTATCAGAGCCAGTGCCCAGATCCGTAGCGCCCATCATGAGATTGAAGCTGCCATCTTCGTTCAACTTAATGATGGCTGCGCCCATGTCGATGCTCGGAATGCCGGAGCCCTGCATGGAAAGGGCCATACCGACACCTCTGACTTTATTACCGTTGACCTGAGGCTTGCCATATTTCTCATCCCAACCAATGAGCTTCTTGCCATGCTCAATACAAGTGGACATTTTGTTGTTTTCAATAAGTTTGAGCGGCTTTTTGATGCCGTCTGAGCCAAAGGCTCTGTAAACCAAGTGGGTTTCCCCTTCAGCAGTATGGTTGAGTTCACGAATCCGGCATGGGTCCATGCCCATTTCATGGGCTAATTCATTGATGGCAGACTCGATCGCAAAGACACCCTGTGTGGTGCCGTAGCCGCGAAGCGCGCCGCCAGGCGTACGATTGGTGTACACGACGTTGCCCTCAAAGTCGAAGGCGTCCATTTTATTGTACATGGAGATGACTTTGAGACATGCCGCGCTGAAGACGGTACGGGCGTGCTCACCGTAGGCGCCGGTATCGGAGATGCCGTTGACTTTGATGGCGCGAATGATGCCAGCATCATCGGCGCCTACCTTATAAGTAAAGACCATAGGATGACGAGTGTAAGTAGATTCAAAGGCTTCCTTGCGGGTGTAGGTCAGCATGGAAGGACGGCCGGTTTTTAGAGTAACAAAAGCCGTGTAAAACTCTGTGTGAAGAGCCTGCTTGCCGCCAAAGCCGCCGCCTATGCGAGGCTTGATGACCCGGATCTTGGATACAGGAAGGTCAAGGGCATGGGCCAAAATGCGGCGTGCGTGGAACGGTACCTGTGTAGAGGTCGTGACCACCAAGCGGTCATTGTGATCCAGGTGAGCGTTGGAACGGTGGGTCTCCATCATGACGTGGGCCTGTGCCTGGGTGTAATACTTGTGCTCGACCACATGGGTACATTTGCTGAAGGCATCCTCAAGGTTGCCGTACGCGAGAACGTACGTCGCTGCAATATTGTTCTCTACATCAACCCCTGAAGGAATTTTCTCAACAACGCCTTCCGGGTGAATGACGGACGGATGACCAATAGCCTTCTCGGCGTCGACTACCGGCTCAAAGACTTCGTACTCCACTTTGATGAGCTTCATGGCCTCTTCGGCAGCACGCTCAGTCTCAGCGGCAATGATGGCCACTTCATCACCTACATAGCGGACGTATTCGTCCAGCATGCGCTTGTCATAGTTGGACGGCTCAGGGAAGTTCTGGCCGGCGCGGGTGTATTGGGTTTTAGGTACGTCATGGTGAGTGTATACTGCAACGACGCCTTCAAGGGCAAGTGCTGCGGAAGTGTCAATATTCACGATCCGCGCGAAAGGATGCGGGCTGCGAAGCAGTTTAACCGTTAAATGACTCTTGGTATCGTAGAGGTCTTCCGTATAAGCCGGCGCGCCCATTGCGAGGCGGATGCCGTCCTTTTTGTCATAAGATTTACCGATCACCTTCATACACTATACCTCCAAATACTGGCGAATGCCGCGGAGCTGGCCTTCGTAGCCTGTGCAGCGGCAGAGATTGCCGTTGAGATAGTTTTTGATCTGGTCGTCTGTGGCGCCTTTGCCAAGTTCTTTTTTCATGCCGAGGATTGAGAGGACGAGGCCGGGGCTGCAGAATCCGCACTGCTCGACGCCTTCACCTACAAGGGCAGAGGCGACTTTTTTCGCTTCTTCGCCGGCGCCTTCGATGGTGGTGACCTCGTGACCATCGGCACGGGCACTTAAATAAGAGCAGGACAGGACGGGCTTGCCTTCCACCAGAACGGTGCAGAGGCCGCAGGAGCCGGTGTCGCAGCCGCGCTTGACGCTCTTGAAGCCGAGGCTGCGGAGGGTTTCGAGAAGAAAATCATCCGGGCTGATTTCAGCGGTACGTTTCTTGCCGTTTACAGTCAAACCTAAATTCTACGTCGTTTTACGAAAACCATTAAAAATCGATATTTTCGCTGAACCTACGAAGAATTCAAGTAGTTACTCCTACATTTTAACATTATTCACACCCCTTCCTCAACACATTTGAATA
>JAOTRX010000021.1 GCA_030247675.1 Desulforhopalus sp.
TATGATCAAGCAATAAAGAGCATAGGGTGGATGCCTTGGCACCAGACGCCGATGAAGGACGTGGTAAGCTGCGAAAAGCTGCGGGGAGTTGCAAGCAAACATTGATCCGCAGATGTCCGAATGGGGAAACCCATCTGCCGTAGTGGGCAGATATCCGTACATGAATACATAGTGTGCGGAAGGGAGACTCGGGGAACTGAAACATCTAAGTACCCGAAGGAAGAGAAAGAAAGTATCGATTTTCTGAGTAGCGGCGAGCGAAAGGGAAACAGCCCAAACCGAGGCCTACGGGCGTCGGGGTTGCGGACGAGCCATAGAGTAAGAGGTAGCCTAGTCAAAGAGTGCTGGAAAGCGCCGCCGTAGAGGGTGATAGCCCCGTAGACGAAAGGTGAAGACTGAAAGAGCTCGATCCAGAGTACCACGGGACACGTGAAATCCTGTGGGAAGCAGGGAGGACCATCTCCCAAGGCTAAATACGATCTGGTGACCGATAGCGCATAGTACCGTGAGGGAAAGGTGAAAAGAACCCCGGGAGGGGAGTGAAATAGAACCTGAAACCCTATGTTTACAAGCAGTGGAAGCGCCTGAAGACGCGCGACCACGTACTTTTTGTAGAACGGGCCAACGAGTTACGTTACGCAGCAAGGTTAAGTGCTTAAGGTACGGAGCCGAAGCGAAAGCGAGTCTGAATAGGGCGAAAGTTGTGTGACGTAGACCCGAAACCGGGTGACCTATCCATGAGCAGAGTGAAGCAAAAGTAAAATTTTGTGGAGGCTCGAACCCATGTCTGTTGAAAAAGGCTGGGATGACTTGTGGATAGCGGAGAAATTCCAATCGAACTCGGAGATAGCTGGTTCTCCCCGAAATAGCTTTAGGGCTAGCCTTAAAGAATGAGACACGGAGGTAGAGCACTGAATGGCCTAGGGGCTTTCACCGGCTACCGAAGCTTATCAAACTCCGAATGCCGTGATCTTAACTTTAGGAGTCAGACCATGTGTGATAAGATTCATGGTCGAAAGGGAAACAGCCCAGACCGTCAGCTAAGGTCCCAAAATGCAGGTTAAGTGGAAAAGGATGTGGAATTGCACAGACAACTAGGATGTTGGCTTAGAAGCAGCCATACATTTAAAGAGTGCGTAATAGCTCACTAGTCGAGTGGTTCTGCGCCGAAAATGTCCGGGGCTAAAACCTGCTACCGAAGCTACGGCTTGATGCTTATGCATCAGGGGTAGGGGAGCATTGTGTAAGGGCAGAAGGTATACCGAAAGGCGTGCTGGACATTACACAAGAGAGAATGTTGGCATGAGTAGCGAGAGGCAGGTGAGAATCCTGCCCGCCGAAAATCTAAGGTTTCCTGGGGAAGGTTCGTCCGCCCAGGGTAAGTCAGGACCTAAGCTGAGGACGAAAGTCGTAGGCGATGGACAACAGGTGAAGAGTCCTGTACCGCCAAATAGCGTTTGAGAGATGGAGTGACGCAGGAGGATAGGCAGAGCGCACGGTTGGAAGAGTGCGTCCAAGGGCGAAGTCTGTACGGGGAGGCAAATCCCCCTGTATAAGGATGACGCTTGACGGGGAGTGAAACTAAGTAACGAAGCTGCTGATTTCAGACTGACAAGAAAAGCTTCTATCGAGTTATAAGGCGCCTGTACCGCAATCCGACACAGGTAGATGAGTAGAGAATACTAAGGCGAGCGAGAGAACCATTGTTAAGGAACTCGGCAAAATAACCCCGTAACTTCGGGAGAAGGGGTGCCCCAGACGGTGTCAAAGCCGACTGGGGCCGCAGAAAACAGGCCCAAGCGACTGTTTAACAAAAACACAGGTCTCTGCTAAATCGAAAGATGATGTATAGGGGCTGACGCCTGCCCGGTGCTGGAAGGTTAAGAGGAAGTGTCAGAGCGATCGAAGCACTGAATTGAAGCCCCAGTAAACGGCGGCCGTAACTATAACGGTCCTAAGGTAGCGAAATTCCTTGTCGGGTAAGTTCCGACCCGCACGAAAGGCGTAACGATTTGGGCACTGTCTCAACAATGGACTCGGTGAAATTGTAGTATGGGTAAAGATGCCCATTACCCGCAGCAGGACGGAAAGACCCCGTGGAGCTTTACTGTAGCTTGGCACTGAACATTGGTATTGGATGTACAGGATAGGTGGGAGACTAAGAGGCATGGACGCCAGTCTGTGCGGAGTCAACGTTGGGATACCACCCTTTCAATATCGCTGTTCTAACCCGAAGCCGTGATCCGGCTTGGGGACACTGCCAGGTGGGCAGTTTGACTGGGGCGGTCGCCTCCCAAAATGTAACGGAGGCGCTCAAAGGTTCCCTCAGTGCGGTTGGAAATCGCGCGAAGAGTGCAAAGGCAAAAGGGAGCTTGATTGCGAGACAGACAAGTCGAGCAAGTACGAAAGTAGGACTTAGTGATCCGGCGGTACCGAATGGAAGGGCCGTCGCTCAACGGATAAAAGCTACCCCGGGGATAACAGGCTTATCTCCCCCAAGAGTCCACATCGACGGGGAGGTTTGGCACCTCGATGTCGGCTCGTCTCATCCTGGGGCTGAAGTAGGTCCCAAGGGTTGGGCTGTTCGCCCATTAAAGAGGCACGCGAGCTGGGTTCAGAACGTCGTGAGACAGTTCGGTCCCTATCCGCTGTGGGCGCAGGAAATTTGAGAGGCGCTGTCCTTAGTACGAGAGGACCGGGATGGACGCACCGCTGGTGTATCGGTTGTTCCGCCAGGAGCACGGCCGAGTAGCTATGTGCGGCAGGGATAAGCGCTGAAGGCATCTAAGCGCGAAGCCCCCCTCAAGATGAGATTTCCCATTCGAAAGAAGTAAGACCCCTGATAGACTAACAGGTTGATAGGTCTGAGGTGTAAGAGCGG
>JAOTRX010000022.1 GCA_030247675.1 Desulforhopalus sp.
CCTCCAAGGCTAAATACTCGTAATCGACCGATAGTGAACCAGTACCGTGAGGGAAAGGCGAAAAGAACCCCGGGAGGGGAGTGAAATAGATCCTGAAACCGCATGCATACAAACAGTGGGAGCCCCTTCGTGGGGTGACTGCGTACCTTTTGTATAATGGGTCAGCGACTTACGTTATGTTGCGAGCTTAACCGAGTAGGGAAGGCGTAGGGAAACCGAGTCTGATAAGGGCGTTAAGTAGCATGGCGTAGACCCGAAACCGGATGATCTATCCATGGCCAGGATGAAGGTGCGGTAACACGCACTGGAGGTCCGAACCCACTAACGTTGAAAAGTTAGGGGATGAGCTGTGGATAGGGGTGAAAGGCTAAACAAATCCGGAAATAGCTGGTTCTCTCCGAAAACTATTTAGGTAGTGCCTCAAGTATCACCTACGGGGGTAAAGCACTGTAATGGTTGAAGGGGTCATCGCGACTTACTTCGCCATAGCAAACTCTGAATACCGTAGAGTGCGAGCTTGGGAGACAGACATCGGGTGCTAACGTCCGGTGTCAAGAGGGAAACAACCCAGACCGCCGATTAAGGTCCCAAAGACATAGTTAAGTGGGAAACGAGGTGGGAAGGCTCAGACAGCCAGGAGGTTGGCTTAGAAGCAGCCATCCTTTAAAGAAAGCGTAATAGCTCACTGGTCGAGTCGTCCTGCGCGGAAGATGTAACGGGGCTCAAACTATGCACCGAAATCGCGGATATCCTTTGGATATGGTAGGAGAGCGTTCTGTAGGCCGTTGAAGGTGTCTCGTGAGGGATGCTGGAGGTATCAGAAGTGCGAATGCTGACATGAGTAGCGATAAAGGGAGTGAAAAGCTCCCTCGCCGAAAGCCCAAGGTTTCCTGCGCAACGTTCATCGGCGCAGGGTGAGTCGGCCCCTAAGGCGAGGCTGAAAAGCGTAGTCGATGGGAAACAGGTTAATATTCCTGTACCTCAATGTAATGCGATGGGGGGACGGAGAAGGTTAGGTCAGCCGGGTGTTGGACGTCCCGGTTTAAGCGTGTAGGCGTGCCCCTTAGGCAAATCCGGGGGGCTAAGCTGAGGCGTGATGACGAGCGCTCTTTGAGCGCGAAGTGATTGATACCAAGCTTCCAAGAAAAGCCTCTAAGCTTCAGTTACATTGGGACCGTACCGCAAACCGACACAGGTGGGCAGGATGAGAATTCTAAGGCGCTTGAGAGAACTCAGGAGAAGGAACTCGGCAAATTGGCACCGTAACTTCGGGATAAGGTGCGCCCCGGTAGGGTGTAGAGACTTGCTCTCGAAGCTCGATGGGGTTGCAGTGAAATGGTGGCTGCGACTGTTTAATAAAAACACAGCACTCTGCAAACACGAAAGTGGACGTATAGGGTGTGACGCCTGCCCGGTGCCGGAAGGTTAAGTGATGGGGTGCAAGCTCTTGATCGAAGCCCCGGTAAACGGCGGCCGTAACTATAACGGTCCTAAGGTAGCGAAATTCCTTGTCGGGTAAGTTCCGACCTGCACGAATGGCGTAACGATGGCCACACTGTCTCCTCCTGAGACTCAGCGAAATTGAAATGTTTGTGAAGATGCAATCTCCCCGCGGCTAGACGGAAAGACCCCATGAACCTTTACTGTAGCTTTGCATTGGACTTTGAACCGATCTGTGTAGGATAGGTGGGAGACTGTGAGACCAGGACGCTAGTTCTGGTGGAGTCGTCCTTGAAATACCACCCTGGTTTGTTTGAGGTTCTAACCATGGCCTGTGAATCCAGGTCTGGGACCGTGCATGGTAGGCAGTTTGACTGGGGCGGTCTCCTCCCAAAAGGTAACGGAGGAGTACGAAGGTACGCTAGGTACGGTCGGACATCGTGCTAATAGTGCAATGGCATAAGCGTGCTTGACTGCGAGACCCACAAGTCGAGCAGGTGCGAAAGCAGGTCATAGTGATCCGGTGGTTCTGTATGGAAGGGCCATCGCTCAACGGATAAAAGGTACTCTGGGGATAACAGGCTGATACCGCCCAAGAGTTCATATCGACGGCGGTGTTTGGCACCTCGATGTCGGCTCATCTCATCCTGGGGCTGTAGCCGGTCCCAAGGGTATGGCTGTTCGCCATTTAAAGAGGTACGTGAGCTGGGTTTAAAACGTCGTGAGACAGTTTGGTCCCTATCTGCCGTGGGCGCTGGAAGTTTGAGGGGGGCTGCTCCTAGTACGAGAGGACCGGAGTGGACGTACCCCTGGTGTACCGGTTGTGACGCCAGTCGCATCGCCGGGTAGCTAAGTACGGAAGAGATAACCGCTGAAAGCATCTAAGCGGGAAACTCGCCTCAAGATTAGACTTCCCCGGGGCTTCGAGCCCCCTAAAGGGTCGTGGAAGACCACCACGTTGATAGGTCGGGTGTGGAAGCGCAGTAATGCGTTAAGCTAACCGATACTAATTGCCCGTGCGGCTTGATCCTATAACTCTGAGATCAAAGCGCTTCAGTTTGAAACGCAATCACATTTAACCTTCTCCCATTTTGCGCTCGACGTCACTCGACGGCGAGCGAACAAGTTACGCTTGGCGGCCATAGCGCTCTGGACCCACCCCTTCCCATCCCGAACAGGACCGTGAAACAGAGTTGCGCCGATGATAGTGCATACTTCATGTGCGAAAGTAGGTCACCGCCAGGCTCCCCTTACAACACCCCAGCTACTATGTGGCTGGGGTGTTTC
>JAOTRX010000023.1 GCA_030247675.1 Desulforhopalus sp.
ACCGGCATGCCATGTGCATTCAAAGGGTAAAGCAAAAAATGAAAAGTGAGGCAGAAGAGGGTGTTCGTCACCCTTTTCTGCCTCACTTTTTTTGAAGTGAAACTCGGTGTCAATAGGCGTCAGCCGCAGACACCGAGTTTCTCCTTTGCAATGCGCCGGTCTCTGTAGAAAAAGAGCAGCGTTCCCAGGAAACGAAACAGCCCCGTCATGTAAAGCGCGAACACAATGCCCTTGAGTTCAAAGAAATAGTGACCCAGCATTGGCGCCGTAGCCAGACTGAGGTTGATTAACACGTTGTAGACCGCTATATACATGACCCGGTTATCCTGCGGCGTCGCCTCCAGCAGCGCCCCTAAAGTTACACTGAGGGTCCCGGCTGTAAAAAATCCGGAGATCAGAGCCGTTGGCAGCAAGATATACAGATTGGGCGACCAGGCATACATGAGGGGCGTCAAAGCCATGCCAAAGGTACAGATTGGCAGCACGAAACTGTTTCCGCGCTTTTCGATCTGACGGCTCCAGAAGCTGTAGCCAAAGAACATGGTAATGGCTGAGGCCACCGAAATGACCGCGAGCCAGAGTTCGTTCGCTCCAAGGGTCTTAATCATATAGATGTTGAAAAGCGGCCAACCCATGTGCCAGCCAAAGTGAAAGCCAAGACTGCACAGGGCGAAAAAGCGGAATTGTTTGTTGCTGAGGATTTTTATGACCTGAGGCTTGAGGGGCTCGCGTCCGCTGGATCTGGCAAATCCCGCGTCCTTTTTCGCAACCTTGAATTTCTTGAAGGCTTTGTATTCCATCACGCCAAAGAAGAAGGCAAGTCCAAAAAAGATCTGATAGATGAATAAACGCTGCTCATCGGTTTTTGGAACCAAGGTCAGGATATTGCCGCTGAGCAGCGTCACCGCCGTTAGTGCCGGAACCGTCAGCTTGTTGCGCATCCCTATGGCATTGGCCCTGGCCCGGGGTTCGAACAAGACACCTATAAAGCTCTGGTAGCTCGTCTGATAGATGGCGTCTGGAATGCACATCAGCGTGAACAGGGAGAGGAAGCCAAATGCCCGGTACTGCGGTGGAAGGAATGGAATGAAGGCCATGGCGAACAGGAACCATCGGCCAAACAAAATGAGCCTGGCAGTGGTGAGCTGCGTATCCTCTGAGCGCCTGAGCCACAGGGCGCCAGGCAGGATGGCGATCAGCGTCACCAAGCCCGGAAGGGCGTTGATCAGGGCAATCTCCAGCTCGCTGCCGCCAATCCGCTCCAGAAACTTGACGGAAAACGGTTTGTAAAAATTCAGCGCGGTCTCATACAGAATGCCATACAAGGCAAAGATGCGCATGTTATAGTCGATTTTACCCGTTGATAATTTGCGAAATCGCAAGGCCAATCCCTCACCTGCTGTTATAGTCTTCGTGATCTGTCGGATGTGTGAAGCCGTGGCGGAGTCCTGGGGTACTGGAGGTCCTGGAAGTCCCGGAGGTCCTGGAGGTCCTGAAATCCCGGAAGTACCGGGCTTTCGTAGTTTACGGAAAGGTCCGGCATTATCTGGAACAATATGGACTATATGAGATATTTCGCTTCCAGCTCCGCAAGCGGCACCGGAATAGGCTGCATGCGCTCGAAGCGGTAAATTTTGTCGAAGCCGGCTTCTTTCAGCATCCCAACGCCAAGGCGGAACTGATCGCCTATAGTCTCCGGCACATGGGAATCCGAACCCAGGGTGACGATCTCCCCGCCCAGCTCTTTATAGAGCTTCAGGACATCAAGGGAAGGCAGGCTCTCGCCAAGGCCCTGGCGGATGCCGGACAGATTGATCTCAATGCCCTTCCCCGCTTTTATGATCTCTTTCAGGGGCTTCGCTATGACCTCACGATACTTCTCGAAGGGCAACGCTTTGACATCCTCATTATAGCGCTTGACTATGTCGAAATGACCTATGACGGAGTAGTCCTTATAGTCCTTCAGCATCTGATACAGTTCATCATAAAAATAGAGCAGTGCTTCTTCCGGGGTTCTGTCCCGGTAAAAGTCGCCGTTGTAAAGGTCTTGCTTTCCGGCGTTGTGCACGCTGGCAATGACAAAGTCAAAGGCATGCATGTTCACCAGCACAGAGCAGCGGCCCAGGACATGGGGCTGAATGCCAATCTCAATGCCCTTGCGCACAGTAATCCGGTCGGCGTATTCTTCCCCAATCACTTCGTACTCGCGCAGTCCAACTTCAACGTCAAAATCAAACTGAATTTCTGTGGAGTTATATTCGTAGTCGACGTGATCCGTGATCGCGATCTCCTTCATACCGGCTGTGACAGCACCCTCGATCATTTCTTTGACCGGAATCGCGCAATCTGTTGAAAAGTATGAATGCATATGATAATCGTACATAGTCGTTGTCGTTCTCCTTCACTGGTAAAATTTACTGTTACCTAAATTCTACGTCGTTTTACGAAAACCATTAAAAATCGATATTTTCGCTGAACCTACGAAGAATTCAAGTAGTTACTCCTACATTTTAACATTATTCACACCCCTTCCTCAACACATTTGAAT
>JAOTRX010000024.1 GCA_030247675.1 Desulforhopalus sp.
ATCAGCCGCCTTGAGCAAGACAAAGGCGTTATCATGATTGTCCAGCTTGGCTCGTTGCTCACCAAACGGGCGGCTTATACCGCTGGGAAGGTCATTGCCTCTAACATCCAGGCGTTTGTTGGTCGCAGGTTCTCCAGTGATAAACAGATTTCACCTGCCCTTGCCCTACATATCGACGAGGCCCAGTCTGTTCTCTATGAAGGGATTGAGGAGCTCTTTGCCAAGGCCGGCGGTGCAGGTGTCTATATCCACGGCTATTGCCAGTCAGTGAGTCAACTCTACGCTGAGATTGGCCAGGATCGAGCCAATACTATCCTCGATAACTGCAATACCAAATTGTTTATGCGGGTGCCGGATGCCAAGACCGCCACCTACATCTCAGATCATCTTGGAGAAAAACGGGTCTTTAGTCCGGTTATCTCTGTTGGTGGCGGGCTGGCTATCAGAGAGACCGAGGATGTACGGGTTAAGCACACCGAAGTATTGAACTTGGCTCCCCGTCAGTTCTTCATGACTACCTATTCAGGAATTTATCGGGGAATCACCGCGGATGTTCCCACGGCTAACCTCAAGGTGATCTTCCCCGAAATCAGACCACAATGGGACGATTATCAGGAAGACCTGTCAGGCAAAGAAAAGAGGAGGGAGGGATGACTGCTGCAGAGATCAATACCATCCTTGGCCTTGGAATTTTGTTCTTTGCCAGCACAATATGGATGCTTCTCGTGAGGTCAGAGAAAAAACCTGCCGTATCCCCAAAAGTAATGTTGTTAAAAGAATTATCTAAGTATTGGATTAAAAATGGAGAGGTCGATATAGCTGATCTGGCCCCAATCTGGCGGGATGATCCTGTAGTGGAAGCAATCGATGAAGTATCCATCGAATTTCAGAATGCACGGATACAGGAATTCTACAAAAAACATATCCAACCATTACACCATGCTGCCCGTCAACAGGCAGTTTGTCGTGATCTTTTGTCTTTGCTGGACACGGAAGGGGGGTGTCCATCTGTCGTCAATGTCAGTCGTGATGTAGAAGCCACCTGGGATTCCAACACCTACACCCTGCTTGGTCAAACCAACCTGATTGACCATTCCCTGAATGTGGCTGAACAGGTGGTCCGGCTGCTACAGGAATCTGATACCGGCTATCTTATGCCGGATACCATCATTGCCGCCTTGTCCCATGATCTGGGGAAACTGCCATCCATCCGTGGGCATTTGTATAGCCTGGGCGAACATCCCTTAGCCGCTGGCCGGATTCTGGTCGGCCTTCAATCGTTCAAAGAACTTCGCCAAAAAGAGGAAATCTTACAGGCCGTAAAATTCCACCACAAACAGCCTCAAGAGCTGCTGGGCAAGACTTTGAAGCGGGCAGATCAACTTGCACGTCAACAAGAGATAGAGCAGGCACAGGAGCGACTTGGGCCATTAGAAAAACCTCCTGGGTGGCACAACGAAGCAAAAGCGCAAGACGGCATATTTGATGAAAAATCAGAAACAAAAAAGAAGACGGCAGCTCCAAAGCTCATCAACCTGTCATGGCTTAACACCCATGACTTACTGACAGATATGCGGCCCTATATCAATAAATTAGAGGGGCGAAGGTTCCAGGCATTTTCCATGCCGAATGGTGTTGTCTATTTTATGCCAAAGATATTGGAGGTGATTGCCAGGAAACAGGCTGAAAAAGCGGGAGTGCTGGAAGTAGTCTCTATGGATGAAAAAGAAATGCGGGAGGTATTGTTGTCAATCGTCCATCAACTACGGCAGGAGAATGTCATTGCCGGTGGCCTTTTGCAAGACAATTATTTTGGGGCATATTATACGGTAACCATGAAATCAGGCGTAACCATGAACGGCTATTACACGCCTTGTCATGCCGAGGCATTTGATTCTATTGCCGTTATGGAAGATGCTAAATCCGGCATCCTCCTGGACCTGGTATCTGTTGAATCAGTTCACGGGGATAAGCAGGTATGAGCGAGAGCATAAACAGTAGTGGCTTTAGTGGCTATAAGGGCGGCAGTTCCGGCAGTAGTAATAGCGGCAGCAGCAGTGGTGGTGGTAGAGGCGGCTCATATAGCCCGAATGCCACATTCATCAATACAGACTCTCGTCAATATGTAAAGCCACGGAGTATCATTAATGTAATTTCGGATATTCAGCATTATTGCATGGCTGAAAAATTGGGTAAAGCCTTGCC
>JAOTRX010000025.1 GCA_030247675.1 Desulforhopalus sp.
GGGGATGACGTCAAGTCCTCATGGCCCTTATGGGTAGGGCTTCACACGTCATACAATGGTCGGTACAGAGGGTTGCCAAGCCGCGAGGTGGAGCCAATCCCAGAAAGCCGATCGTAGTCCGGATCGCAGTCTGCAACTCGACTGCGTGAAGTCGGAATCGCTAGTAATCGCGGATCAGCATGTCGCGGTGAATACGTTCCCGGGTCTTGTACACACCGCCCGTCACACCATGGGAGTGGGTTCTACCAGAAGTAGTTAGCCTAACCGTAAGGAGGGCGATTACCACGGTAGGATTCATGACTGGGGTGAAGTCGTAACAAGGTAGCCGTATCGGAAGGTGCGGCTGGATCACCTCCTTTCTAGAGAAAAGCATCCTCCAAGCATCTACAACCTATCGGTTGTTCAAGTAACAGCATGAGGGAAAGGCCAGGAGCAGGAGTAGCGCGCAGGCGTACTGACTCCGGGTCCTCTACTGACCCTTCGATAAGAGAAGTTTGGGTCAGTAGCTCAGTCGGTTAGAGCACCGTCTTGATAAGGCGGGGGTCGTAGGTTCGATTCCTACCTGACCCACCAACGCTTCATCAGGCGGGGGCATAGCTCAGTTGGGAGAGCGCCAGCTTTGCAAGCTGGATGTCGTCGGTTCGATCCCGTCTGCCTCCACCAACCCCTTGGGTTGTCTGCAAGAGCTCATACGTAAGCACAGATGCTTAGGTCTGACCTCTTGGTCAATGCTGTTTGCTCTTTAACAAAATGGAGAAGGTTGTATATCTGGAGCCGAAACCAAGCCAGATATACATTGTGATTGCATCGTATCGCGTTACAGCTAGCGCGATACAAACACAAACTGAGTTGCTTATAACTGCCTCGGAAGAGGCCTCAAAGTTATAGGATCAAGCGACTAAGTGCATGTGGTGGATGCCTTGGCGATTACAGGCGATGAAGGACGTGCAAGCCTGCGAAAAGCTCTGGGGAGCTGGCAACGAAGCTTTGATCCAGAGATGTCCGAATGGGGAAACCCACTCCGCAAGGAGTATCCCTGACTGAATACATAGGTCAGTGGAGGCGAACCCGGTGAACTGAAACATCTAAGTAGCCGGAGGAAAAGAAATCAACCGAGATTCCCAAAGTAGTGGCGAGCGAAATGGGAATAGCCTGCAAGTGATAGCGAATCTGTTAGCGGAAGACTCTGGAAAGTGTCGCCGTAGTGGGTGATAGCCCCGTACGCGAAAACAGGATCGTGGTACTAAGTTTGCGACAAGTAGGGCGGGGCACGTGAAACCCTGTCTGAATATGGGGGGACCATCCTCCAAGGCTAAATACTCGTAATCGACCGATAGTGAACCAGTACCGTGAGGGAAAGGCGAAAAGAACCCCGGGAGGGGAGTGAAATAGATCCTGAAACCGCATGCATACAAA
>JAOTRX010000026.1 GCA_030247675.1 Desulforhopalus sp.
GGCGCCTCGCTAAATCGAGTGGGTAAGGCCACTTTTGATTTCCAGATTTAGTCGGCCTCCTAACAAGTAAATCATGGTGGTAAACGTTTTTACGTTTCTATACCCACGAGCTCTGTTACGAGCTGACTGAACAATGCTATTGATGCTCTCAAGGATAGCATTCGTAAGTCTTGAATCGAAATAGTTGAGTATACCAGCCCAGTTTGCTTTTACGGTTTTCGCAAACTCTATGATAGGTTCCAGTCTGGATCTAACAGCCCATCTATACCATTCCATCAGTAAGCGCATTGCATCAACTTTATCTCTTGCCTGAAGATAGACCTCTTGCAATGCAAGCTTTAGGCGGTAAGCACGGGCAGTCTTGAGATTCATCTGTGATAGGCCCATCAGCTTTTCCTTTTGTGACGGTTTAAGGTTTTTAACATTACTGAGCCATAAGTAACGGCTGTGCTTGAGTATGGATTCTTCACTTTGTTCTTGGCGTCTGACTCTATCAAGTGCTTCATTCAGCAACTTTATAACATGAAATTTGTCAAAGGTGATATCAGCCCATGGAAAATCAGCCTTTATACCCTTTCTAAAGGGAATTGACATATCGGCGCTGAAATCAGTAATTTGAGTTGGTTTGATCGATTTAGACTGAAGCATTTGCTTGAAAGAGGTGATGGCTCCTGCGTCCTTACCTTCAACCACATGAACGACTTGAGTTTTCTCCAGGTCGACAAAGAGCGTCATATAACTATGTCTACGCCTGTATGAGGTTTCATCGACCCCAACTTGGGTGATTTCGCTGTAATCAGCCGCTGCTCTTGCTTGCTCAACATATCGGTTGAGTATTCGCCACAGCAGCGTATCGTGTTCGCCCAACAATTCCGCGACTTGCTTTACGGGCATCACTTGTATTAATTGCAGAACCAGAGCCTCAAATAAGAGTGTGAAGCCACTGCCAGGAGCGGCCCAGGGGACTCGGACCATGCGTACACCGTGTTCGGGGCAGATTGTTCTCGGGGTCCTAAAATGAATAAATGCTTTGTATTGAAAGAAGTTTAAGTGACGCCAGACTTTATCAACTGTGTCGTGAATGTTTAAATTTTCAGCGCCGCATTCTGCGCATTTGAATTTACCACCTTTATGAAAGTTGATGTAGATGTGCAGTTCACCTGCTGCTTCCTCAAACACTACATTTTCAACGTATAGAGGATCTTGAAGTTGCAATGCTGCAGTGAATAGCTTCTCATGGTTTAACATATCAGCACCATCCTTTACCTATTATAGAGGATAGCCTGATTATACCATCTTTTCAAATTGAGTTACTTGCGCAACGCTGTTACCCACTTAATTTAGCGAGGCGCC